>JBHELA010000272.1:0-13788 GCA_041859005.1 Ignavibacteria bacterium | reverse complement strand
AATCTGAACTTTGCATCCTTGTAAATAGACTTGTATAGATAAGACGACTGAATGCATCCATTTTCTTTAGAGCGAACAGAATCCCAGAATTCCATAATTGAATCGTCTTTTGTCATATCAGTATCGAACATAAACACTTTTACAGTTTTGCTTTTCCTTTTACTCACTGAATATTTTTCACCCGACTTTAATTTGTAAAGATACTGAGTTGCAGATTTTGCATCGCTTCCGTTAAGTGTGTTATGGTAACCAAGGACAGTGTTTTCGGTGTTTGATTTGATAAAGGAATTTTTTGATTTCCAGTTTGAATAGCTGATGAATCCAAACTTTGTTTTATCGGAATAAGACTGCAATAAAGTTGTGTCTGAAACATCCTCAATTTCTTTACAAACTTTATTGGCTATTTTCCAGGTATCGATAAAAGATGTATAGGACGAAACTATTTCAAATGGTTTAATGAAATAGTATTCACCGTTAGATTTATACTTTAATATGTTATCGTCTTTTTTCATATTCCTGTATCAAAAATAGGATTGTTGAATAGTATTTGCAAGGAAGGTTATTCCCATTTGTCCCCAAAATTTACACAGAAATATATTGCTTTTTGTTTAATATTTGGACAATTTTTAAATAATTATAACCCCAAAAAGAAATTTATATTATTATGAGAAATTTTAAAATATTTCAGATAATTTCGGCATTTAGTAAGGAAGAACTGAAGGAGTTTGAATATTTTATAAAATCTCCTTACCTGACGAGTTCACGCGATTATACAAATATGCTGAAGACTATTTACGCCTTTAATGATGAAATGGAAAAGCTTCGGGAAATAACAAATGAGAAGTTTTATGCAGTAGTATTTCCGGGGAAATTATACAGCAACAAAACTTTGAGAAACAGATTAAACGAACTGACAGCTCTTGCAAAAAAGTTTATTGTGCAAAAGGCACTTGAAAGTAATAAGCCGCAAAACGATTTTCTACTGCTTAAAGGCTTAAAGGACAGAAAGCTGTACGGGGTTTTCAGGAATGAATTTACAAGGATTAACGAATCGATGAACATTGACTCGAATAAATCTTACAACAGTGCGGAAATAAAAATGCTTTCCACTTATGCCTACCTTGAGAATCAGGATTTCAGCAAGACGTTTGAAGGATACAGGGATACCACGGAATACGTGATTACATTCTTCCTTGAAAACTATTTTGTGTATCTGATTGAATTTGAAAACGAGAAACAATATGGTATCAACTCTGATAAAAACATTGCATACGACCTGATGCACAACCTGAAGGCAGATAACTTTATCAGGATTCTTGAGGAAAGGAATGACAATAGATATCTGACTGTTTTACTTTATTATTATCTTTACAAAAGTTTTCATAATATCAGCGATGAAGTCTCATTCAAAAAGTTCAGGGATTTATTTTTCAAAAATCTGAATAAGCTTTCTTATGAACATAAGGACGGGTTCTTTGGTTATATGATTTCACGGTATTTTATTCTTCAGAATAAAGGCGGCAGGCAGGATATATTGAAGGAGGTTTTTAAATTGTATGATATGAAACTGAAACTCGGTCTGCATTCCGAGCTTAAGGCGATAAGGTATCCGTCGACTGCCTTCAGGGATTATGTTGTTGTCGGGCTGAAGCTTAAGAAGTATAAGTGGGTGAAAGATTTTATTGAAAAATATTCTCCTTTACTTACGACTGAAATCAGAGATGAAGAAATGAAGATGGCATACACAAGACTTTATTTGTTTAAGAAGGAATACGATAATGCTCTTCAGTATATTAATGAACTGAAGACGACGAACTATATTTACCTGCTTGATGCATCAAGAATCAAGCTGAGAATATTTTATGAGAAGTCTTACTTTGAAGAAGCATTTCTGGAGGTTGACAGGATAAAGCATTACATAAAGAACAACACAAAGAAAGTTGCACTTCTGGTAAGAAAGTATTCTAAAGAATTTATTGATGTATACAATGAGCTACTGAAGCTGAGGCTGAACCCCGATAAAGAAGGAATTGATTATCTGTTTAACAATATTCAAAAAGCAACTACACTGGTTACAAAAGAGTGGTTTATAGAAAAGATAAAAGAAATGAAGTATCAAACAATAACATAATTCATAATGAAGAAAAAAATTGAAGTAGTTGAGAATCCAAGGATTCGAATGATTCTAAAGCCTGTAATCAGGTTCTTTGAACTGCAACAAGCAAGCGGACTCTTATTAATTGCCGTTGCGATAGTTGCAATTGTATGGGCAAACAGTCCATTATCTTCTTCATATTTTAGTATCTGGGAAAGCAAGGTAAGTTTTGGGTTCGGTGATTTTAAGATTGAAAAAGATTTTTTACACTGGATTAATGATGGACTAATGGCAGTGTTTTTCTTTGTTGTAGGACTGGAGATTAAACGTGAACTGCTTATAGGCGAACTATCGAGTGTAAAGAATGCCGTATTGCCTGCAGTTGCGGCATTGGGCGGGATGATATTTCCTGCACTTATATATTTCTCGATAAACAGCAGCGGAGATGCGGCACGCGGCTGGGGTATTCCAATGGCAACTGACATTGCATTTGCTATAGGTATTCTTTCAATACTTGGAAACCGGGTACCCTTTGCATTGAAAATATTTCTTACTGCTGTTGCAATTATTGATGACCTTGGTGCGGTATTAGTTATTGCTGTTTTCTATTCTTCAAACATATCATTGATGCTGCTTGCTGCTGCTGGAGTTGTAGTTTTGATTTTAATACTTATGAATTATCTTCAAGTTAAATCTCCATTAGTTTACATGCTTTTTGGATTAGTGCTTTGGTTTTTGTTTTTGAAGAGCGGTATACATGCTACGATTGCAGGAGTAGTTCTTGCGTTTACAATTCCTACAAAGACACGCATGAATGGTAAAGAGTTTTACGATGGTGCAAATGATGCATTAGAAGAAATGAAAGAAAAAGGTCTTGTGAAAGATGGTCATAAAATTTCGCCTGATATAAATTCTGTTCTTTATACTATTGAAGATTATTGCGAGAAGGCAACAGCACCGGCTCACAGGCTTGAGCATAAATTGCATCCTTACGTTGCGTTTTTTATTATGCCTGTTTTTGCCTTAGCAAATGCAGGTGTTTCGCTTGACGGATTTGGTAATAACGTTTTTAACGGAGTGACACTTGGAATAATTGGCGGTTTATTTTTAGGAAAAGTTCTTGGAGTTTCATTGTTTTCCATGATAGCAGTAAAAACCGGTTTGGGTGCATTGCCTTCAGGTTCAAATATGAGGCAATTGGTTGGAGTGGGATTACTTGCAGGAATAGGTTTTACGATGAGTTTGTTTATCTCAAGTCTTGCTTTTGGGACATCGGAGCTACTTGATTTTGCGAAAGTTGGTGTTATTATTGGATCAGTTATATCAGGAGCGTTGGGATTTATAGTTTTGAGGATAAAATGAGTTTAAAGTGAATTAATAAAATCACATTAGCAAAACATTGAATTACGATTCAATTATTTATATAAGTTTTTATAATACGTATAAATTACAATAATAATTTAATATGTAAAACCGAATTTATATTTCCTTGTATTTCCCGTCTTCATAATGCAATAATTTGTAAATATCTTTTCTTCTGTCTTTTAAATTTAATACACTTCCACTATGTCTTACTCCTTTTAATAAAGACAAATCCAGATCTTCAAAAATCAGCATTTCTATGTTAGGGGTACATTCTGCCGCAATAGCATCTCTTGCAAATGGAATATCTGATGGGGTAAATATAGCAGATTGCGAATACTGAATATCCATATTCTCAACGGAAGGAAGATTACCTACGCTGCCTGAAATAGCGACATAAACCTGATTTTCTACAGATCTCGCCTGAGAGCAGTACCGGACTCTTAAATAGGCATATCTTTCGTCAGTACAGAAAGGAACAAAAATTATCTGAGCGCCTTTTGAGACAACAACTCTCGAAATTTCAGGAAATTCAATATCATAACAGATAAGAATGGAAACTTTACCGCAATCTGTATCAAACACTTTTACATCCTCACCTGGTATCACTCCCCACCACTTTCTTTCGTTCGGCGTAATATGAATTTTATATTGTTTATCAATTTTACCGTTTCTGTGGAATAAGTATGAAATATTATACAACTTGTCGTCCTCTAGAGTTAGATGTGATCCTCCTACAACATTGATATTATACTTGATAGACAATTTAGAAAACAGTTCAAGATACTGAGGTGTGAATTTAGCTAGTTCTCTTGCTGCCAATCCGGGTCTGACATTTTTTATAATAGAAAGTAACTGAGTGGTGAACAATTCGGGAAACAAGATGAAATCACATTTATAATCGGATGCTACATCAATAAAATACTCACAGTAGGAAGCAAAATCATTAAAACTTCTGAGCTTTCTCATCTGATATTGAATGACACAAGTACGGATTAGAGTTTTCAACGACAATCTCTGTTTCGGTTCGGGCTGATATTCTAAATTTGTCCACTCAAGAAATGTCGCAAAACCAAGTGATTCTTTGTCAGAAGGAAAATAATTTGAAATTAATCTCTTAAGAACAAAGCCGTTTGATATTTGAGTGGTTAAAACCGGGTCGTATAATTCTTTAGATACTACTTTTTCAACGTACTGTTTTACTGTCAATTTTCTTGAGTGTTTATAAAAACCGGGTATTCTACCTCCGATGATTATTTTTTCAAGGTTGTATTTTCTTGAAAGTTCTTTCCTGGCGTCATATAGCCGTCTTGCAAGTTTCATTCCTCTGAATTCAGGAGAAACCATAATTTCAATACCATATAAAGTATTACCTTCATAATTATGATTTGTAATAAAACCGTTATCTGCAATAATGTGCCAGTCCTGCCAGTCTGAGTATTGAGAGAAATCAACAATCAGGCTTCCGGATGATGCTACAATATCACCATTATAAACAATTGCAAACTGTCCTTCAGGAAATGTTTGAATCTGACTAATAAATTGTTCAATAGACCACGGTTTCATACCGGGAAAACATTTACTTTGAAGTTTTATAATATTGCTATAATCATCAACTGTAAGTTGCCTGATTATAATGCTCTTTTCAAAATCTTTAAGTTTAATTTTAGCGGCCATAAAATAATAGTTTATATTTAGTCTTCGGTTAATTTTAATCTTTTAACAAATTTACTTATTGTCAGTCCCTGAACTAAAATTGAGAATAAAACAATGATGTAAGTGACTGTCACGAACAAATCTCGGTGCATAGATACGTTTAATGACAAAGCAAGAGCGACTGATATTCCGCCTCTTAAGCCTCCCCAGGTAAGAACCCATATTGTATTTTTCGGAAAAGTTCTTTTAAATTTCATCAATAAAATGGAAATACCCAAGGATAGATATCTTGACAATAAAACCAGTGCGATAGAAATTAATCCGATTTCAATAAAATTAATATCCTTCTTAATGATTAATATTTCGAGTCCAATGAGTATAAAAAGGATTGCATTAAGAATTTCATCAATCAGTTCCCAGAATTTATCGAGGTATTCTCTTGTGGTTTCAGACATGGCGTATTTTTTCCCTCTGTTGCCTATTATAATCCCTGCAACAACCATTGCCAGCGGTCCTGAAACGTGTAAATAATGTGCCAGTGAATATCCGCCCATAACCATTGCAAGAGTAATCATTACTTCAACTTTATAGTTGTCTATCGATTTCATCAGAAGGTATCCGGAATATCCCAATATGAAACCGAACAATATACCCCCTCCAGCTTGATGCATAAAGAATGTAATGATATTTGATATATCTAAATTGTCTATTCCTGATTTTGTAACTTCATAAATTGTAATAAATATAACTACCGCTACTCCATCATTAAATAAAGATTCACCTGATATTTTCATTTCAAGTGATTTTGAAATATTTGCATTCTTCAGAGTTCCTAAAACAGCTATAGGGTCGGTGGGAGAAATCAACGCCCCGAATAATAAGCAATAAATAAAATTTATATTTAACCCGAACAACATAAGCAGAAAAAACATAAATGATCCTATTATTATCGTTGACAATAATACACCGAATGTGGAAAATATTATTACTGGTATTTTCTCTTTATCAAGAACTTTTATGTCTATATGAATAGCACCTGCAAACAGCATAAAACTTAGCATAATGCGGAGTAATATATCCGGGAAATCCAGCTTCGTAATAGCCTCAACAGTAGTTTTCAGAAAATCTGCATCAAGATAACTTATTCCTACTATACTAAAAGAAGTTATTAATGAAATTACCATAATACCTATTGTAGCAGGTAATCTTAAGAATTTATAGTTTACGTATCCAAATAATGCGGACAGCACTATTAATACTGTAAATATATCGTAGAAGTTCAATAATACAAATTAGAATTTAAATTAATCATTTTTAATCCTGACATTTATCTCAGGCGCACCGACAAGTTCGTTCGTTGCTGAAGCAAATCTAACTCTCCCTTCAGTGGATTCGATGGCTTTCAATATTTCGGTGTATAATTTATCTTTAGTCGTTCTTCTTTTTTTGAAATCTACAACATACCTTAATGTAAATTCAACCCAGTTATCATTTGTTACAAGTGTCACCATAGGTTCGGTAATGGCATCTTCAATCATATATTTTTTTACCATCTTTTCCCATGACGATTTTGTTTTTTCTGCAAACTCTCCGACAACATCTTTTGCTTTCTGCAAAATAAGATTTCTTGTAAGTTCGTAATCACTGCCATATCTTATTGGAAACTTAATCTCATCCCAAAGAAAAGGAAAGTCCCCGGAATAGTTATACACAGGTTCTTTGAATACAAAACTGTTAGCAATAAATACAATTCTGCCGTTGTATAAATCACCGTTTATCCACTGCCCCGTTTCCATTACAGTCGTCCTAAGAACTCCAATATCTATTACATCTCCCATTATTCCACCGAGTTGGACTCTGTCACCCGTTCGGTAAAAATTATTAGACATGATTGCAATCCATCCGGCTATGCTGGCAATTACTTCCTGGAGCGCAAACGCAATTCCGGCACCTGTAACCCCTATTATAACAGTAATATTTCCAAGCCTGCCGCTATAGACTATAGATATTAAAATTATTATTATTACGTAACTGATTAATGATATAAATTTCTTGGTTCTGTATTTATTTTTGTTTTCTGATACATACTTAACAGATTGCATTTTTACAGTTTTTGCAATAATCAGAATAGCCACTATGCCAACAAAGACATAAACAATTCTTCTTAAGTCAGGATTGTTTAGAAATTCATCGAATAAATTTTCCATAGTATTCCGTGCTTAAATATCTTTATTTAATTTTACATTAAAATCTGGGGTCTTATAGTCATTTGGCAAATAGTTCGCAGGAATAGTAGTCAAATTACCATCTCTTAATGCGTTGTAATGAGGTGACATAATCTCCACACCACCTTCATTAAACTTATCCTGAATGTTTTTATGTAATTCGGAATAAATCAAAGCCTGTTTATTAGCTAAACTTGTGTATGCATTTATCTGGTAAGACACGTAAAAATCATCTAATCTCGTCTGTAAAACAAACGGTGTTTTTGTTCTGTCAATTCCTTCTGTTTCTTTCGCTGCATTTATAAGAAGTTCATGCACAGTCTTCCACGGGACATCGTAACCAATTGTTACGGATGTATAAAGTATTAAACCAAGGCTTTCACTCGAAGTAGAATAATTGACTGTATGCCCCGCAAGTATAGAAGCATTAGGAATAGTAATGTCTTCGTTTTTAATAGTTCGTACCCTTGTAACAAGAAATCCTTTCTCAAGAATATCGCCCGTTACTTCACCTATTTTAACTCTGTCTCCGATTTTAAACGGTCTCATATAAGTAATTACGAGCCCGGCTACTACGTTGGCAACTGCAGTTGTGGAACCTAATGAGAATAACAAGGCAAGAAAAACTGAAACGCCCCGAAATACCGGTGAATCACTACCCGGAAGATAAGGAAATATTGCAATGAACA
The DNA here is from genome assembly GCA_041859005.1 of Ignavibacteria bacterium. GTDB lineage: Bacteria > Bacteroidota > Ignavibacteria > Tepidaquicellales > Tepidaquicellaceae > CAIKZJ01. The sequence goes on along the minus strand of JBHELA010000272.1, from coordinate 5,761 downwards.
TAAATGCATAGAGAAGAACGACTATTATATTTGTAGTAGGTTTTGCCCAGTCAGGATAAAATCCCTTGAAGGAAAGATTTTCTTTCTCGACTTCACAACCAATAAATTTCACAAACTTAACAATGTATCTGGTAACTATAAAAATAACAATAATCGTAAATAAATTGGGAATGAAATTAATTATTCCTCTTGCAATGTTTTTTGCGGGACTTATTATATATTGAAGCAGAGTGTCCGCAATATTCCTTGTTTCAGGAAACACACCAAACAGAAGCGTCAGTGCAAAATAGACAAAAATAATAATTAAGAACCACTTAATAAATTTTGCTGCAATCAATACAGCATTAGTTTGCTTCTCATGGTCCATTAACTGGTAAGACTTAATTGTTATCCCTTTTAATTTTGTTCCTTTAAGCCCTTCAATTTGTACATTTATCTTGACAAATAGCCATTTGACTGCTTTGAGTATTGCCCCTAATAAAATTATTATTACCAGTACTTTTGCAATCCTGATAAGCCAGGATGTAAAACTAGTGTCACTTTTATATTTTATGACTGAGCGGTTTATAATATTGATATAATTCCTTGCAAGAGTATTTACATCAGTATTATTCCAGATTGCGTCATTATCAGATAAACCAAGAACAATAATATTCTCATAAAATATTTCTGTTATGTCAGTTGTTCTTGTCGATAATTTAGAACTATCAAAATCGCTCTTTTCTGCAATTAACTTAATCTTTGATGTGATTGCATTAACCCTGTCTAAAGCTGAAAATGAACCGACCCCTGAATATATTACGAATAATGTATCATACCTTAGGATTACCGGGTATCCCGAATTTGTGTTCTTTAAAGAGTCAATTCTGGACTTAATACTTGCTTTTTTTAACGAATCCTGCTGTTTAAGTTTATTAATTTCCTCAAGTATCTGATCCTTTTTCAGGTTATCTGTCGTTTTTAACTTTCCGAGTTCAGTAACAAGTGCCCCCATTTTTATAGAATCGGCAATTCTTAAAGAATCAGTAATTAGGATTTTTTGTGTTTCTTTATCAAGATTCGTTAACTTTATAGTATCGCTGACTTTTTTAACTGAATCTTCAGTGCGTTTACTTTTATCCTGGCTATGTAAAGAATAAGTTATTAGGATGAGAAAGAAAATAAAAATTGCTTTTACCGAGTAACGATATTTTGTAGTATTCATATATTTATTCTTTACTTTATTATTTTGTCTAAAACATAGATTAATAACGAATTATTAAAGATATTTTATTGTATGTTGCCAATTGATTAACTTCCATAAATATTACTTTTCCTTTTGAATTAATTACCAGATCAATTATTTCATTTACAATGTCGTCAATAACATCGGAACCCGAAGCATCATTTTTTAATAAAACTTTATTGTTATCAATTTTTGCAGGTTGAATATAATTTTTTTCTACGAATAATTTTGCCCCTCTTCCTTCTTTTGCAGCAACATAAATATCGTTAATATCTAATAGAAGCTTTTGTTCTTTTTTAGCGACATTTAACTCCTCAAGTGCTTTTTCTTGTTCTCTTAAAACAAAATTTAAGACTATCTCATAAGAACTTTTAACAATTTCTTGAGTTTTAGCATCATCATAATTTCCTTCAATATGACCAATAATAATATTATTATTATCTGCTATTTCTTTATAATAACTTATATTCCTTACATCCCCGGCAAGGACTACAGGTTTTTTAGTTTTATTATATTCATTAACCAGCTTATCGGCTTTGTTGAAAAATTCTTTTGCATGATTATCATAAACATTTGCCCAGGCTCTTCGGATGTCATCCGAATCAATATATGATTCATTTGCCATCGGAAAATTGTTGTCATTAATTTCCAATATCACACTATCATTAATAGCTTCAATTAATCGAATAACTTTTCTGCTAATACATAAGACATAATAATTCTCGGTTTGAATTATTGATCTTAACAATACTTTTATTGCAAATTTATCAGAGATAAACACACTATCATTTACTTTCACAGGTAATCTTATAAACTCCAAAAAATCTGATGAAACAAAAATCATAAGACTGTCAAGATTGTATTTATGGTCAAATTCAGATGCAAATTTCTTAAGTTTAATAATCATCGGAGTGGACTCATTTTCACCGTATTCTTTTTGAATTCTTTTACCAACTTTAGTAATAAGATTTTTTAAATTTATACTGTCTTTATTGTTATCCGGGAAAGTTCTGTTTGTGTTCATGTAAATAGTAACGGCAGGATTTCCCTTAACATCTTTAATTTTATTGATTAATGTGTAGTCCATTTCTGTCTCCTTTCATTCAATATTTTTGTACTTTATATTTCAGTGAGAAGTATAAAGCTTTTTTTATAAAATTTATTGAACAGTATTATAGCTGGCAATTTATTTGGGATTATCTATTGCCAATACTGGAATATTAGTTGAATTAATTACGCCTTCTGTTATTCTGTCTGTCAGGTATAGCGATAATGCTGATCTCCTTTTTACGCCCAGAGCTATTAAATCGGCATCTACACTGTCTGCATATTTAACTATGCCTTCATCTATATTTGTTGCCGCCCTTATTATAGGATTAAAGTTTCCCTCGAAATTATTCTTAAAATTATTTATTAGTTGCAAAATATCATCAGACTCTCTGAAATTTGCTTTTGTGTTTATATAAAGTAAATGTATCTCAGGTTTGTATGGTTTTAAAAATGTATCTAAAAATGAATATACCTTATCAGAATTCTTATCGAATTCTGATGCATACACAACTTTTCTAATTTTCTTATTTTCTGCATTCTTTCTGACTACTAATACAGGAATTTCAGTTGTACGTATAATTCTTTCTGTGTTTGAGCCAATATTAAAAACCGACCCTTTCCTTTCGGAATGTGAACCCATAACAATTATGCCGGGCTTTATTTTCTTCGAATAATTTATGATTTCATCGTGAACACTATAACCCAATATCACCTCTGATACTATATTAGCTGATTCTACAGATGATTCTTGTATAAATTCTTTAAGCTTTAATTCGGAAACAGACTTAATTCTGTCAATTGCATCCCTTAAATCTTTATCATAAAATTTGTAATTATCAAAACTGTTTATATAAAATGAAGGCATAAATGAAATATGAATCAGATGTATGTTTGGTTTTTCTATTGCCGCAATCTCTGATGCATATTTTAATGCAGACATAGATGATTGTGACAAATCCGTTGGAACTAATAAGTTTTTCATCTCAAAACAATTTAAGTTAATGAAATATTATTATTAAATTAATGTGTTATTCTCAAACTTGGAAAATTGACTTCATTCAACAGAAATAAAAACAAAAGCAGATAATCCCTTAAATGCCTCTAGATTTGAAAATTTTCCTTTATATGATTTTTCCCCTTAAGTCCAAGTTCCTTTGCAAAAGTTGGTTCATTCAATAACTGTTTTTAATAAAATGCAGATAAATTAACAGTATAAAAATTTTGAATAACACTTGATATAGGTATATTTAAATATAAGCTAATATTTATAAAATGTCAAGTATTGGAGATTGTAACGCGTTGTGTGAATATTAGACACAAATTAAATCAAATTTCTCAATTTTATACCTTAAAATTTATTTACAGAATTCTTTTAAATTAATCTTTATAAATCACGGTCAATTCTTGTAGTAGTTCTTAGTTCGGTTTATTCAGATTGTTTTGGGTTTTTTCAGGGAATTAGGGAAGCTATCTTTGTGTTCAAATTATTGTTGATAATTAAAGGTACATAAAAATATAATAATATGATAAGCTTTAGAAGATTTACTAAGGACAATTTTATCAAGATTGTAAACTTTGAGAATGTGAACCCGTATGAGATTCTTGGTCCGCATTACATTGCGGAAAAGAAAGAGTTTTTTGTGAACTGCTTTTTCCCGAATGCCGTGGAGGTGCGACTTTTGCCTTCTGCTAAAACGAGAAAAGAGCAGTTAATGAAACGAGTCGGTGACGCAGATTTTTTTCAGGCGAGTTTTAAAAATGTTAACGAGGCGTTCGACTATAAATATCTTGTGAAGTATGCCGAAGGGTATCCGATGGAAATGGATGATGCTTACAGTTTTGATACGGACATCACAGATTTTGATTTATATTTGCTGGGTACCGGAAGTCTGCATAAGAGTTACGAAAATTTTGGTGCGCGTGTCCGCGAAAAGCGTGGCGTGAAGGGTGTGGAGTTTGTTGTATGGGCTCCCGGAGTGCAGGCAGTTAGCGTAACGGGTAATTTTAATCAATGGGGTATCGGTAATTTTCCTATGCACAACGTAAACGGCTCGGGAGTTTGGGCGTTATTCATACCCGGACTTAATGAAGGAGAGGTATACAAATATGCATTGAAACCCTGGGAGGGTGATGTATTCTTTAAAAGCGACCCTTATGCTTTTCAGATGGAAGTAAGACCGAAGACGGGTTCGATAGTCTGCAGTATTGAAGGGTATGAATGGAATGATAATGAATGGATGACAAAAAGAGAGAGATTTGATTTTCAAAAAGAAGCAATATCTATTTTTGAATTGCATCCCGGGAGTTTTAAAAGGAACGAGGAAGGCGGATTTTTAAACTACAAAGATTTAGCTGTTGAAGTTGTGAATTATGTTAAGGAAATGGGTTATACTCACATTGAACTTATGCCTATTATGGAGCATCCGCTTGACCAGTCATGGGGATATCAGGTGATTAACTATTTTGCTCCAACAAGCAGGTTTGGTTCGGCGAAGGATTTTATGTGGTTTGTAGATTATTGCCATAATTCGGGAATAGGAGTTTTACTCGACTGGGTACCTGCACATTTTCCGAGCGATGAACATGGACTTGCGAGTTTTGACGGTTCACAGCTATATGCTTATAAAAGCTGGAAGAAGGGTTATCATATGGACTGGGGTACATTTGTGTTTGATTACGGCAGGAATGAGGTAAGAAATTTTCTTATATCGAATGCGATATACTGGTTTGATAAGTATCATATTGACGGACTACGCGTTGATGCTGTTGCTTCAATGCTATATCTTGATTATTCAAGGAAAGAAGGTGAATGGGAACCTAATATATATGGCGGAAGAGAAAACCTTGAAGCAATTGAATTTATAAAAGAACTTAATGTGAAAGTCCATGAATATTTCAAAGGCATTATGATGATAGCTGAAGAAAGCACAGCGTTTGCGGGTGTTACGCTTCCTGTATATCTTGGAGGACTTGGTTTTGACATGAAGTGGAACATGGGATGGATGAATGATATACTGAAATATTTTTCGCAAGACCCTGTTCACAGGAAATATCATCATAATCTGATTACATTTTCGATGTGGTATGCATTCAGCGAGAATTTCATATTGCCGATTTCTCATGATGAAGTTGTACACGGTAAAAGGTCACTGTTCGATAAAATGCCTGGTGATGCATGGCAGAAATTTGCTAATCTCAGACTATTTTTTGCATTTATGTTCGGACATCCAGGCAAAAAGCTTAATTTTATGGGTAACGATATTGCAATGTATAACGAATGGAACTGCGACAGCAGTGTTGACTGGTTTCTAGCTGATTTTGACCTGCATAAAAAGATAAACCTGCTGGTTAAAGACCTTAATTCACTTTATAAAAATTACAGAGCCTTAAGTGACATTGATTTCAAGAATGAAGGATTTGAATGGCTTGATTTATCTGACTGGGAGAACTCAGTTATTGCATTTATCCGGAAGTCAAAGGACGGAA
>JBHELA010000059.1:0-13865 GCA_041859005.1 Ignavibacteria bacterium | reverse complement strand
ATTTAAAGTTTAAAAATTATTAAAATTTCATTATTTTATCACAATTTTATATTGATTATATTAAGTGTTATACTTAAAAATAAATGAAAATAGCTTTATTAGCAGGCGGTTTATCATCTGAACGGGAGGTTTCTTTATCTTCGGGTCGGGGTGTTCTTAACGGACTAAGGAATCTAGGTCATAATGTCGTTGTAATAGATCCGATATACGGTGACTCAATGGCTGATGAAGATTTGATTTTTAAGGATAAAATATCAAAAGAGTTTCCAACTCTTGAAAAGATAAGATTATTACAAAAAGAAAGTTCGCATAAACTAATTGATTGCATAAATTCTGATTTTTTTAATGATATTGAATTAGTCTTTATTGGATTGCATGGGAAATACGGTGAGGACGGAAAGATACAAACCCTGCTTGAATTAAAGGGTCTCAAATATACAGGTTCGGGCATACAGGCCTCAGCAGTTGCGATGGATAAAGATTTATCAAAATTAGTCTTTGAAAAGAATAATATCCTTACTCCGGAATGGTTGACTCTTTATAGCGAAAATAATGTTAAATATGATGAAAGTATTCTCCAGTTAGGAAATCCTTTAGTCATTAAACCTAATGATGAGGGTAGTACAGTTGGACTAACAATTGCTAATAATGAAGAAGAGTTTTACTTGGGAATTAAAACGGCTTTTAATTACTCTGATAAAGTGCTGCTGGAAAGATACATTAAAGGAAGAGAGTTAACTGTTTCAATCATAGATAGTAAAGCATATCCGGTTATAGAGATTGTACCTCATGAAGGCTTTTATGATTATGAGCACAAATATTCTAAGGGTAAGTCAACTTATGTTTGCCCCGCTGTGATTCAACAAGATGTTGCAGAAAAAGCTAAAGAATTTGCATTAAATGCATATAATGCATTAAATTGTAAAGTTTATGCAAGAGTAGACTTTTTGCTTACAGAGGAGAAAGATCTATATTGTCTGGAAGTAAATACGCTTCCTGGAATGACAGAACTTTCTCTTGTTCCAATGGCTGCTAAAGCATTGAAAATGGATTTTGATAATCTGATTAAGACTATAATAGATTCATCCTTAAAGAAATATGAATAGAAAGAATGATGAAAATATTTTCATCAGGGTATTAAGGTTTATTAAATATAATAAGTTAATTACTTTAGTTATAGCAATCGGTCTTTTTATGCTTTTTTTCATATTCTTTTCTGATAAGGGATTCTTAACAAGAATTAAATTTCAGAAAGAAAAGGAAAGGATCGAAAAACAAGTGGCAGAGCAAAAAAAACAACAGGATTCACTTAGAAAGGTTATTGACTCTCTGACAAACTCAAATGACATGATTGAGAAAATAGCTAGAGAAAGATATTATATGTCTAAAGAAGGTGAAATAATATATAAAGTTGAACAAGATACTAATGACGCAAAATAAGAAAACAATATTATCTGGAATGAGACCTACAGGCAAATTGCACATTGGACATTATGTCGGTGCGCTTGAGAACTGGGTTGAACTTCAGAATGATTATAAGAATTATCATTTAATTGCTGATTATCATACGCTTACAACGAGTCTAAATACGGCTGATGTTTTTGATGACTCTATTGAGATGGCGATGGATTGGATCGCGTCAGGCATTGATCCGGAAAAATCACCAATTTTCAGGCAATCAAAAGTAAAACAGCATACTGAACTATTTCTGATATTCTCGATGCTGATTACTAAAGCAAGATTGGAAAAGAACCCGACTTTAAAAGAACAGATAAAGGATTTAAACTTGCAGACAATTGCATATGGTCATCTCGGTTATCCCGTGCTGCAGGCGGCGGATATATTACTGTATAAAGGTGATGTTGTGCCCGTTGGTGAAGATCAGGTACCGCATGTTGAAATAACAAGACAAATTGCAAGCAATTTTAATGAGAATTATAAGAATCCTGACGGTAAGTTAATATTTCCTATACCTGAACCGAAAGTAACTCAGTTTGCAAGACTTCCTGGATTAGACGGTAAAGCAAAAATGAGCAAGTCTCTTGATAATACAATCTTGCTTTCAGATGATGAAGAGTCCATAAAATCCAAGATGAAAAAAGCATTTACTGATCCAAGCAAGCTTAGAAAGGGCGATAAAGGCAATCCGGATATTTGTCTTGTTTATACTTACCATCGGAAATTCAATCCATCGGAAATATCCGAAATTCGGGCTGGCTGCCAATCCGGTACTTTGGGTTGTTTTGACTGCAAGATGAAAGTTTCAAAAGCAATATCGGATTATTTTCTGCCCCTTAGAGAAAAAAGAGCCGTTCTGGAACAGAACAAAAACAGTGTTCTTGAAGTATTAACTGAAGGAGAAAGCAAAGCTCGATTAATCGCAGAAAATACGATGCAGGAAGTCCGTAGTTCAATGAAATTAGGTTAAAATTTATTTAACAACATAATTGACATCATCAGAAATAAAAGATAAAGCGATACAGGATAGTCTGAAGGAAAACGGTGAAATTCCCAAGCATATAGCAATAATTATGGATGGGAACGGTAGATGGGCTAAACGTCTTGGTTATACTCGGGCATTTGGACATAGAGAAGGTGTTAACTCGGTTAGGGACATAGTTGAAGCTTGCGGACAGCTTGGGGTGAAATTTTTAACATTATACACATTTTCCACTGAAAACTGGAAGCGCCCTAAATCGGAAGTTACGATACTAATGAAGCTTCTTATTAAAGGATTGAGAGATGAAGCGGACAGACTTCACAGAAACAACATAAAACTCATTGCAACTGGAAATCTTGATAAACTTCCGGAAAAAGTGCACGATGAACTTAAAGATGCTATGGAGAAAACGAAGTATAATAAAAAAATGACTCTCAACCTTGCTCTTAGCTACAGTGGTAGGTGGGATATTCTGAATGCAATAAAAGATCTTTATAGTGATTGTAAATCAGGAAAAATTAACAAGGAAGATATTGACGAAAAGCTTTTTTCGGATTATTTAGTAACAAAGAATATACCGGATCCTGATCTCATGATCAGGACGGGGGGTGAATACAGAATCAGCAATTTTCTTTTATGGCAGTTAGCTTACACGGAAATATATATTGATAAAATATTCTGGCCCCAGTTCAGAAGAGAAAGTCTTTATAAAGCAATTGAAGTATATCAAACCAGAGAAAGAAGATTCGGAATGGTAAGTGAACAACTTAAAAAGTAATTTAAATCAGAAATGACAAAAATAAACAAATATTTATATCTTTTATTTATTGCTGCAATATTAACATCGTTTAATAGTAAATCTTATTCACAGGATTTCGAGACAACATACAAAATTGCAAACATCTCAGTTAGGGGAAATAAGGTATACGATTCCAGAACGATAATAGCTTACTCAGGTCTTAAAGAAAATATGGAAATTGCAATTCCTTCGGATGAAACTCGTGAAGCGATTAGAAGATTGTGGAAACTGGGTTTATTCTCGAATATAGCATTGAATGTTGAAAAGAAATTTGGAAAAGATGCCTACCTTGTCTTTGAAGTTGAAGAACTTCCACGAATAGAAAATATTGAAATTATCGGTAACGACCATTTTTCCGAATCTGAAGTTAAAGAAAAAATTGGATTAAATGCAGGTGAAGTTGTTTCAGAACAGAAATTAAAAGATGTAGAGTATAATTTGGGTTTGAATTATGCTGAGGATGGTTATGCACTGGCAGATATTAAAATTGACAAATTAATTTCAGCTAACAATGAAGCAAGAATAAGAATTAAAATAAATGAAGGGAATAAACTTTCAGTAAGGGAAATTGAGTTTGAAGGTAATGTAGATGTTTCTGATGATGATTTATATAAAGCGTTAGAAAACACTTCTGAAAAAGTTTGGTGGAAATTCTGGGAAAGTGCCGGTTTTGACAAAGCAAAGCTGGAAGAAGACAAGAAATTAGTAGTAGAATACTACAAAGAACTGGGATACAAAGATGCAGAAGTTGTCGACTCAGAGTTCAAACTTTCACCCGATAAAGAAGATGTATATCTTATTATTAGAGTCAGGGAAGGAAGAAGATTTAAAATAAATAATATTACAATCGAAGGAAATAAAATTTATACTGATGACGCAATTCTTTTAAGGCTGGATATGAATAAAGGCGATGTTTACAATATGAAGAAGTTCTCTCAAAACCTTTATGGCAACGAAACAGAAACTGATGTGAGTTCATTATATCTTGATAACGGTTACCTCGGCTTTCAGGCTGATGTAACTGATAATTCTGTCGGTCTCGATAAAGTTGATATAAATATTAAGATTACAGAAAATAATCAGTACAAGCTTGGTCTGATAAGTTTTGAAGGTAATGACAAAACTAAAGACAAAGTTCTTCGGCGCGAACTGTATACAATACCAGGTGAGTTTTTCAACAGGGGAAATGTAAAGAGGAGTATGCAACAGCTTAATGCACTTAACTATTTTAATCCTGAAAAATTAAATCAGGATATTAGTCTTGCAAACGATTCAACAGTTAACATAAAGTACATTGTTGCAGAAAGGTCTTCTGACCAGTTTAATGCATCTATAGGTTACAGCGGTTCCTTCGGAATAACAGGCGCATTAGGTCTGACATTTAATAACTTTGATATAATGGAACCATTTTCCGGAGGGGGAGGGCAGGCACTTAACTTCTCCTGGCAGTTTGGTGAAGCAGGTACTTATAGAACATTCTCTATAGGACTATCCGAGCCGTGGTTTTTAAACACACCGACTCTGCTCGGTTTTAATGTATTTGATTCCAGAACAAGATATACTTACGATGTACAGGAAACCGGTGGAATTGTAAATATTGGAAGAAGGTTTAAATGGCCTGATGACTTCTTCAGGGGTGACTGGGCAGTTAAATACCAGGAAACAAATGTTCTTGACGGAGGGGGCTATTACCAGACAGGTCGCAGAAATCAGTTCAGTTTAAGACAGATTATTTCGAGGTCAACAGTATTTGATCCGGTATTTCCATTGACCGGTACAAAGTTTTCCAATACAACTGAATTATCAGGTGGACCATTTCTTCCAGGTAATACAGAATTCCTGAAAAATGTATTCACAGCAGAAACATATACTCCGTTAATAAGAAATACTAAACTTGTATTGTATTCTACTTTTAATTTTTATTATGTTAATCCATTAAGCGATGACAGATACCTTCCACCTACTGAATTGTTCTATATGGGAGGTAATGGTCTTGCTTATAACACAATACCATTAAGAGGTTACGAGGATAGAGCAGTTGGACCGCGCAATGCGGTTGGTAATTCTATCGGAGGTAAAGTTTCCCTTAAATACGGTGTTGAGATTCGTTATCCACTTTCGCTCGATCCGTTTCCTATATTTGTTCTGGCATTTGCTGAAGCAGGAAATGTTTGGTCTGATTTTGCGAAAGTAGATCCGTTTGAATTAAAAAGGTCTGTAGGTTTTGGAACAAGATTAATGCTACCGGCTGTAGGATTGATAGGGTTTGATTTCGGTTACGGATTTGACAGAAAATCTGTTGACGGTGAAGACCCAAAACTTTTGTTCCACTTCCAGTTCGGAAGGGGATTTTAGTTAAATAGAATTATAAATTTTTATTAATAAATTAAATTATCCAAGGAGAAATTTTTTGAAAAAGAATCATTTAAAGTTAGTTGCCTTATTCGTCGTGTTTTTAGCTTTTGCGGGTGTTGCAAGTGCGCAGAATATAAAAGTCGGTTATGTCGATAGTGAAGTGATATTAAAGCAGCTTCCTGAATCACAAAAAGTACTTGCAGACCTGGAAGGACTGAAAAAGTTATACATTGATACCGTACAGGCAAAAGAAAAGGATCTCAAGACAAATGCCGAAACTTTTAAGACAAGATATGAAGAAGCTCAGAAATCAGTTGAATCTGGACAGGTAAAGTCTGAGGCTGATCTGAAAAAACTGAACGAAGAAATGCAGGGACTACAAAAAAATTTGCAGGACCAGGACGAGGCATTAACGATTTATAAACAAAAGGTTCAGGAAGAACTTCTACAAAAGCAGAACGAAATGTTCAAACCGATTAAGGAAAAGATTACTAAGGCCATTGAAAATGTAGCAAAAGATATGAAAATTAATTTCGTATTTGATAAGGCAGATGGTACTCTGATTTACGGTGACAAAGAATATGACATAACATTCAAAGTACTTGATAAATTAAAGTAATTTTTAATATAATGATATTTAAATTAAAATTAATGAGAATCAAGGTTGCTTTAGTTTTAATAATATTAGCATTTTTTGTGAATGCCGGCATATCTTATGCTCAGACAAAGGTCGGATATATTGACTCGAAAAAGATAATTGAAAACATGCAGGAAGCTAAAGATGCAAAAATAAAGCTTGATAATCTTGTACAGGAATGGCAAAAACAGTTGAATGATCTAAATGACAGTCTTAAAAACACAAAAGATGAATTTGAAAAGAAAAAGTTAATACTTTCGGAACAGTTGAAACAGCAGTATGAGAAAACAATAAAAGATCTTGAAACTAATGCGTCGAATTTCAAAGTACAGAAATTTGGAGAAGGCGGTGAGTATTTTCAGAAACAGATAGAATTCATGAAGCCGGTACAGGATAGAATATTCAAAGCCATCGAAACCGTTGCTAAGAAAGAAGATTTCGATTATATTTTTGACAGAAACAGCGATTTATTATTATTATACGTCAATGAAAAATATGATGTAACTGTTAAGGTTCAAAGAATTGTTGAAGGTAAAGATCAGTGAAACTTTCTGAAATCGCAAATATTATCGGTGCAGACCTTCAAGGGAATCCTGAACTTGAAATTAGAGGACCCGGAAAGATTGAAACATCAAATGAAGAGCAAATCACTTTCATCTCTAACCCTTTATATGCGAAGCATTTCAAAACAACAAAAGCTGGTGCTGTTATAGTATCAAAGGATTTTGTATTCCCTTCAAACAGAAAAGATATATCCATACTTAAAGTTAAAGATCCATACTTTGCTTTTATAAAACTCCTGGAAACATTTGAAGTTAAGAAAACAAAAGACGTTGGGATATCTTCAAACAGTGTGCTTGCAGAAGGAGTTATTATAGGTAAAGATGTTTTCATTGATGATTTCGTGAAGATTGGAATGAATAGTGTAATAGGAGAAAATACGGAAATACATTCTAATGTTTCAATCGGATCTGAAGTAAAAATTGGTAATAATTGTGTAATAGAAAGCAATGTAACGATTTATACTGGTAGCATATTAGGCAATGAAGTTACTATACATTCGGGTACAGTCATCGGAAGCGATGGATTTGGATTTGCGAAAGATGATAAGGGAAGGTTTAAGAAAATACTTCAAAGTGGGATAGTGAAAATAGAGGATGAAGTTGAAATCGGAAGCAATTGCACGATTGACAGAGCAACAATTGGTGAAACGATACTCTGCAGAGGAGTTAAACTTGATAATCAAATACAAATTGCTCATAATGTAGAAATAGACGAAGACACTGTAATTGCAGCGCAAGTGGGAATTGCAGGTTCGACGAAAATTGGCAAGAGATGCATGATAGGCGGTCAGGCTGGAATTGTCGGACACTTAACAATTTGCGATGATGTAATAATAGGAGCTTCAGTGGGCGTTGCCAAATCTATTACACAGCCGGGAGTATATACAGGTTACAGAAGCAAGCCAATGAGAGACGCACTTAAAGACGAAGTAAACATAAAAGAAATCCCTAAGTTAAAAGAGCGAATCAAAAAATTAGAAGATAAGAATAAATAAAAATGCTGATAAAACAAAGAACCATACAAAACTGTGCATCATTATCCGGAGTTGGTCTGCATACAGGCAATAAATCCAAGATGACATTTAAACCGGCACCCGAAAATTTCGGCATAAAGTTTAAGAGAATAGATCTCGAAAATTCCCCCGAGATTCCTGCAGATATCGACCACGTTATTGATATTTCACGCGGCACCACGATAGCAAAAGAAGGAGTGGAAATTCACACTGTAGAGCATGTTCTCTCCGCAATAATGGGATGTGAGATTGATAATATTATCGTTGAACTTGATGCTAATGAACCTCCGGTTATGGATGGGAGCGCGAAAGATTATGTTAAAACTCTTCACCACGCCGGAATTATTGAGCAGGATGCAGACAGGGATTATCTTGTAATTGAGGATACAGTACATTACCATACCGATGATGGCTTTGTGGATATTGTTGCATTGCCGCTAAAGAATGATTTCAGAATTACCGTAATGATTGATTTTCAGAATCCTGCACTTGGTTCACAGCATTCAGGATTGTTTAATCTTAAAGAAGAATTTGAGAAAGAGTTTGCACCTGCAAGAACATTCTGTTTTCTTAAAGAAATCGAAATGCTTGTAGACAGCAATTTGATTAAAGGTGGTTCGATTGATAATGCAGTTGTGATTGTTGACAGAGAATTTTCAGAGGAAGAATTCACTAAGTTCAAGAAGAAACTTAATCTTGACCAGAAAATTTCAATAGGTAAATCAGGAATTTTAAACGATACACATTTAAGGTTTAAGAATGAACCTGCAAGACATAAGATACTTGACATGATAGGCGACCTTGCTTTAATTGGTGCACCTATTAAAGGACAGATATTAGCTGCACGTCCCGGACATAAAGCAAATGTAGAGTTTACAAAAATGCTTCGTAAATTGTATTTACAGAACAAAAGGGTAAAAAAATTCCAGATGCTTAAGTCTTCTAATGGTGTGCTTGATATTGAAGCAATAATGAAAATACTTCCACACAGATATCCCTTTTTACTAATTGACAGAATTCTTGATATTGATTCAGAGAATAATAAGATTGTTGGATTGAAGAATGTAACTTATAATGAGCCATTTTTCGTTGGACATTTTCCTGTAAAGCCGATTATGCCCGGAGTGCTTATTGTTGAGGCTATGGCGCAGTGCGGCGGTGTATTGCTGATGCATACAATGGAAAACATAGAAAGCAAAATTGCATTCTTTACATCAATGGATAATGTGAAATTTAAGAAGCAGGTTATTCCTGGTGATCAACTTATTTTTGAAATGGAGATTCTATCATACAGAAGGGGATTCTGTAAGTTAAAGGGAAAAGCCTATAAAAGTTTTGTAGGAGGAGAACTTGCGGCTGAAGGTGAATTCTCTGTAGCCTTAGTAGATAAACCGAAAATCGAAAATTGAAATCATGAAATTAAAAATGGGGATAACTAATCCCCATTTTTATTATAGTCAATTATTGTCCCTAATATTCAAATTATACTTCAGTTAGTGCCTCAACGCCCGGAAGTTTTTTCCCTTCAAGGAATTCAAGCGATGCTCCGCCGCCTGTGGAAACATGTGAAACATCTTTTTCGAGACACGCTTTTGCAATTGCAGCGGCAGAATCACCCCCGCCAATAATTGTAGTTGCACCGTTCTTAGTTGCTTTAGCAAGAGCATTTGCTACTTCGAAAGTACCTTTGGCAAACTTATCCATTTCAAAAACTCCCATAGGTCCGTTCCAGACTATTGTTTTAGAATTCAATATTGCCCCTTTGTATTTATCAATTGTGTCAGGACCAATATCCATACCCATCCATTCTTTTATGTCGTCTGAGAATTTATCGAAAGCAATAACTTTAGTGTTTGCTGAATTATCAAATTTGTCAGCTATAACAATGTCGGTAGGGAGTAGGAATTCTTTGCCTGAAGATTTTACTTTTTCGAGGACTTGTTTTGCAAGTTCCACTTTATCTTCTTCGAGAATAGACTTTCCGATTTCGAGTCCCATAGCTTTATAGAAAGTAAACATCATGCCCCCACCGATAAGAATTTTATCTGCTATCTTTAAAAGATTATCAAGAACATCAATCTTTCCGGAAATCTTTGAACCTCCAAGTATAGCACATAGTGGACGTTTAGGATTATCAATAGCCGAAGCAAGATATTTAAGCTCTTTTTCCATCAGATATCCGGCGGCACATTGCTTTATGAAATGGGTGATACCTTCTGTTGACGCATGAGCACGGTGCGCTGTGCCGAAAGCATCATTAATGTATATGTCACCGTATGCTGCAAGTTTTTCTGCAAACTCCGGAACGTTCTTCTCCTCTTCCTTATAGAAACGCAGGTTTTCAAGCAAAAGAATATCGCCTTCTTTCATATTGTCTATAACTGTTTTGTTATCTGGGCCGATGCAGTCATCAGAGAACAGAACCGGTTTATTAAGGATTGCCGCAAAGAATTCAGCTATTACATTCAGAGAATACTTTGGATTCTTTTCTCCTTTAGGTCTTCCAAGATGGCTCATTAGAATACATTTACCTCCGTTTTTGGTAATTGCATTAATTGTTGCCATGCTTTCATTAATTCTTTTAGGGTCGGTTATATTTCTGTTTTCATCAAGGGGCACGTTGAAATCCACCCGTACTAAGATTCTTTTACCTTTGATTAAGTTCTTTTCGATTAGATTGTCTATAGTTAATTTAGCCATATATTATAAAGTTTGTTTATTTCATAATAGAAATATTATTGATAAATGAGAAAAGAAAAAAGGCAATAAACAGTTAACAAAAAAGGCACCGGATTTCTTCGGTGCCTTTAAGATAGAGATAACTTAACTTTTATTTAATAAGCAGCATACGCTTTGTATCTTTAAATGATGCTGATTCCAGTCTGTAGAAATAAACACCGCTGGCAAAATCATTACCGTTAAAGTCAACTGAATAGAAGCCGGCAGTCTTGATTTCATTGACGAGTGTTTTTACTTCTCTGCCCAGAACATCATATATCTTCAGAGAAACTATTCTCTGTTTCGGTATTGCAAAGTTAATCTTAGTAACAGGGTTGAATGGATTCGGATAGTTTTGTGATAATGAGTACATTATCGGTAATCCATTCTGATTATTGTTTATAATACCTACCAATGGTGTCATTACTAAACATAAATTTGGTCTTGTTGAAGCAGTAGAAGTTGCAGTTAAGCCGCATCCGGTACCTCCATCAACATGATTGTGAACAACCGTTCCATTCTGTGAAGTACCTTTTACCGTTGTATTTGAAGACCAGGCAGCGTTATCAAAACATACTTCTATCAGCAAGTTACTGGTACCGTTAAATTGAAACGGTATTTGAAGCTCGATATACTGAAGACCAGTTCCGGAAGGAATGTATGATGCAGAGGAATAAACTTCTGTCCATCCTGTATTGGTCCATGTAGTGATCGTTGAAGATGTAATTAACTGCATTTTGACGGAAAAATTACTCATAGAAGGAGACCCGACGGTAAGAACATCAAAACCGATTTTTGATATCTGTCCTGCGATACCACCTCCGCCAAGAATTTCTGAAGCTTTGTAGAGCATTTGAGTTCTTGAATCTTCGTACAATGTATAGAAAGGATAGCTTGTAGATGTAGTACCTGTTCCTATACAAGCAGTTGCGATAGGAAGTCTTTTTAATGTTATATTATTAGACTGTGAAGAAGCGAGAGAATCAGTACTTGTATATGCATAAACTCTCCACTGTCCGACAGTCGAATCACCCATAGCAACGCCGATTCCTGAGAGAAGTGAATCCATGCTGCCTATAGTAGTTGTAAGAATGCTGTCATAACTGCTGTTATTAGAGGGAATACGGAATTTAATGTTTGAAGGAGAACTGAAGTTAGGGGATGCATAGAACCATTTATATGTTGTGCCAGCACCCGACCTATTCCAGTTTATTTTAAGCGGAAATGAACTTCCTGACTGAGTCTCAATCCTTGCATTGTTCACGGGGCTAATGAGTGAGAATGCAGTAAGCATTGGTTGGGTTCTTGTGAATGTAATAGTTCTTGGTCCGTTCGATGCTTTAAGTGAATCATTCGCAGGAGGATTGTTCCTGAATGCCCATACATCCCATGAACCGCTTATTGAACCGCCTTGCGGGACTCCAAGATTTGTCAATAATGAATCTAACTTCCCAAGAGTAATACTAAACGGTTTTGCCTGAACGGGGATAGTGAGCTGTCTTGTCGGAAGCGATTGACCAAAAATCCATTTGTATGTTGCCGCTGCTGAAGATGTATCCCAGTTAAAAGTATAAACTGTATTCGACCCTGGAACAGATGTTACAGTAATGCCTGCAGCGGGTGATTGCAGTGAATACGTATTTAACGGTACTGAATTCGGATCGTATCCATCTACAAACGTAACACCTGTGTTTACTGAATCAAGCCAGTCTTTGAGTCTTGTGGCAGGTGTTGTTCCGTAATTCCATGAACGGTCAAACTTGCCGTAGTAATCTGATTTGTCAGTAGCTGTACATGAAGAAGGTCCGCCGTGAAGCTGACCAATAACACGTTTATTATGGTCATAAATTGGCGAACCTGATGAACCGCCTTCCGTTATAGCAATTTGTCCTGAGCCCGGCATTGTTGTCCAGAAAACGTGCCAGTGTGAACTATCTCCAGGTATAGCAGGATTGTTATAAGATGTTGGAGTATAAGTTTGCTGAGCATAAGATATTTTCTTAACGTCACCGTCAGGATGGTGTATTCCAATACCACCATTAGAAGGAACATTAGAACGACTCCAACCGTTGTAATAAACATTATAGCTTGGAGGAGGTTTGGTGGAGAGTTTCAGCAAAGCAAAATCAGAATGTGAATTATTTGCAAGCAGAGTTGAACCGTTTATTGAAAAAGTTAGCGGACCGTCACCTCCGGGATTTGGACAAGTTGGGGCTTCATATTTAAAAATGAAAACCCAGGTAGCAACATTTTGTCCTGATATACAATGATTGGCTGTTAGGAAAAACGGTGTACCGTCAAACCTCGTATTGTTAATCATTGAGCCCGTGCAATGACGGTTGCCAGAACTATTAATAATTAATGCAACCGAACGAATCTGGTCTCTGTAAGGATCACCGTCAGGACAAAATACATTACGGTTGCATGCTCCTGAAGTGCCGTAATCTTTATTCGGCATATAATTAAAAACATTCTTGTATGCATGAACTACGGTTGATACGTTAATTTCCGGTTCTCTTAATCCGAGAGGAGCATTATATTCGAGTATAATTTCTTCTCCAATACATGGAGTTGTAGAGAATAAATTTGAAGGTTGATTATTTATATCTGTATATGCTCCGAATATCTGTCTTTTATCTTTACTGTAAATAAAGAATGTAGAACCTTTCGGCAGATTGAACTTATCGAATATCAGGTTGATAGATACTGCTTTCGAAGACCTTATCGCTAATCTCCAGATCTTTGTTCCGTTCGGTAATATATCAATTGTACCGGAATTTTTGTAACCGAAGTTTACGTCAAAATCTTTTCCAAATCTTGGCGGGATATCCTTGAATTGAGATTCGAATGCGTCTTCCCTTAGCATTTTATCAACGTCAAAAGAAGGCATAGTGAATGTCTCTATGTTAGCTTTTAGTTGATACGTATTGCTGAGAGGTTTTCCTTCGATGCTAATTTGTGCATTTAAGGAATTAGTGATTCCGAATGCAAAAATTATTGCAATGGAAACAAGTAGTAGTTTCGATTTCATACAAGGAAATTTTAGTTAATAAATATAATAAATATAATAAATATATATAAATTAATTAGTAAAATATGCGAAAATGAACATTAAGGTAGTTTAAATTGATTGTTATGTTTCAGCATTAACAGAATAAATTATAGCGTATGTTAAGCGTTTGAGTAGCGTATGATAAACGTTTGATTAACGTATAATAAACCTAAGATAGATAGAATTGTAAGCATTTGAGAATAGGTGTAAATTCTTAGAAAAACAATATATTAGTGGTCGTACAAAATAAAAAGGTGCCGGATTCGGCACCTTTTTTATAAACCGGAT
>JBHELA010000335.1:0-7772 GCA_041859005.1 Ignavibacteria bacterium | reverse complement strand
GGTTGGTCGCAAACGAGTTTGAATAATAAAACTGTTTATTCCCTTGCCATAAGCGGAAATAATATCTTTGCAGGGACATGGTTCTACGGCGTCTATCACTCCGAAGATAACGGCTCAAACTGGACGGAAAAAAATCAGGGTTGGAGCGTAATCCCGGATGTCAAAGCTTTACTCATTGCAAACAACTATATCTTCGCAGGAACTGAAGGTAATTCCGTCTGGCGCCGCACCCTTACAGATTTTACTCTTCCTTCTTCGCCGGTATTAATCAGTCCGGTTAATAATTCAGTCGGACAACCTCTAAGTTTAAATTTAGTATGGAATAAATCTCAATATTCCTCAAAATACACAGTGCTTCTTTCAACAGATTCGCTTTTTAATAATGTGATTATAAACGATTCATTACTTACGGATTCCGTCAAGACTATTTCAAACCTTATTCCTTTAACAAACTATTACTGGAAAGTAAGTGCGGGTAATGGTTCGGGATGGAGCAGCTACAGTTCAACTTATAATTTTAAAACAATCGGTAGTCCCACGCAGGTTGTTCCAAATCTGCCTGCAAATAATTCCATTAATCAACCCGTGAATATTACTTTTAAATGGTATAAAGCAATAGACCAGACTTTTAAAACAAACAGAGCAGTTTCAAATTACTGGCTTGAGTATTCAACTGATTCAACTTTTGTAAACAACGTAGTTAAAGATTCAACATTAACAGACAGTCTGAAAAGTGTAACAGGACTTAATACCGCAGCGAAGTATTACTGGCGTGTAAAAGCAAAGAATACAGTGGGATGGGGAAACTTCAGCAGTATTTGGAACTTTACAACAATAGTCCCGATTCCCTCGGCACCGGCGCTAATAGCACCAGCTAACAATTCAACAGGCAATCCGCTGAATATAAACCTGATTTGGAGCAAACCGCAATATGCAACAGGATATAACCTTATACTTGCTACAGATGCAGCATTTACTAATATAATCCTTAATGATTCATTACTGACTGACTCTGTAAAAGCATTAACAAATTTAAATTCTTTGACAAATTACTACTGGAAAATCAGGGCAAAGAACATTGCTGGATGGAGTGCTTTCAGCTCATACTATACATTTAAAACAGTCGGAGCTCCTACGCAGGTTGTACTTTCATTGCCGGCAAACTATGCGGCAAATCAGCCTGTTAACATCGCTTTTAAATGGTTTAAGGCAATTGACCAGACCTATTCCAATATTTTTATAGGTAATTCAAATAAGGGCGAAGATACCGACGATCCGAATACAGTTTCAAATTACTGGCTTGAGTATTCAACTGATTCAACTTTTGTAAACAACGTAGTTAAAGATTCAACATTAACAGACAGTCTGAAAAGTGTAACAGGACTTAATACCGCAGCAAAGTATTACTGGCGTGTAAAAGCAAAGAATACAGTGGGATGGGGAAACTTTAGCAGTATTTGGAACTTTACAACTGTTCCGCCTTTACCAATTGCTCCCGTGCTTATATCGCCTCCAAACGGAGCAACGAACCTCGCACCCGATGTAATGCTCGACTGGAATGCAGTGCAGTATGCGGCTGGTTACAGAATTCAAATTGCAAGCGATTCCCTTTTTACAAACACTGTGAAAGATACAAGTTCGGTAGTTCAGGATACATTAAGAATTCGTCCCGGATTATTATCGCTTAACACAAAATACTACTGGAGGGTAAATGCAACAAACGTTTCCGGTACAGGACAATGGTCAACAGTATGGAATTTCAGAATCAACCCTACAGGAATAAATCAAATAGGAAACGAAATACCGGCAGAATATTCTTTAAATCAAAATTACCCGAACCCGTTTAATCCGGTGACGAAGATTAAATTTGATATAGCAATAAACGGTAACGCATCATTAATAATCTTTGATATTACAGGAAAGGAAATCGCAACCCTTGTAAACGAATCGCTCCAGCCCGGAACATACTCCGTTGACTGGAAAGCTTCCGATTTCCCGAGCGGGATTTATTTTTACAGATTGCAGACAGGTAGTTTTACAGACACAAAACGTATGATTCTAATTAAATAATTATATAATTGCTTTACTCGGGAACCCGAGATGTGTATTGTTTAAAATAAATTTTTATATTAAATAAATTTATATTTCGTTTATGAAAAAGTATTTATTCGTGATTGCCGTATTGCAATTCTTTGTATTGTCATTTCTGTTTTCATCTTTTAGCGCCGCCGAGGAAAAGACCGAGCCGTTTGGTGATTTCTTTGGAAGGTTTATCAAAGCGTTCAATGATAAGAATACAACAGGGATTAATGAGTGTGTTAATTCAGATTACGGGTTTTTTGTTCTTGATAATCCGGGCGCTTTTTTGGTGGCAAAGAGTTTTTTATCTTTTGAAGAAATTATGAAACTTGAGGGTGAGTCTGACATCGGTTGTTTGAAGGTGATGAAGGTTGAATGTGATTACGTGAACGGGAAGGCACCGGTTTATAGTTGCGAGGAAGAGAAATGGAATAAAGAAGGATGCTTCCTTGATAATAATCCGAAATTGCCGGTTTCGGAAATATATGAATCTATGATTGAGTATCAGTTAGGCGAAGATGAGGTACTGAAAGCCGGACTTGAACTTGCGAAGAAATCAGAGTTGAAGATTTCTTGTCTTGTTTACAGTACCGGAAGCAACGTTGGTTTTTATTTCGGAGTAGTTGACGGCAAGTGGTTTTTACTTTGCATTGATAAGATAACTCCGTGTTCTGCATAGATATTGTTTTTCAATTACATATTATTTATAAATTAAAATTTGTTAAAAATGAAAAGATTAAATTTCCACGCGGTTCTTTTATTAAGTATTGTTATGCTGTTTATGTTTTCCTGTAACAAAGAATCTGATAAGCAGGAATCAAAGAAAGAACCAAAACAGGAACAGAAAACAAGTACGGCAAAAGATACCGTTCAGCCAAAGACTGAGAATACTGCGGCAGGTAAAGATGTTACGCTTTCTGCATCGGAGCAAAAAAAGCTGAACATATTTTTCAGTAATTTCTCTGAAGTTAATTTAAAACCATTTAATAGAGGTGAAATAAGCACCGATGAACTGATTAATTTTGGAGTATATCATAATTATATTAATAATCGGAAGCTTTTTGAGAAATCAAGTGAAGGAAAAGTCAGAATAAGTGAAGAATATGTCATTAATTCGGTTCAAAAATATTTTGGATTAGAGTTAGAAAAACAGGAATCAACACCGGAAATAACATATAAAACGGGAAATTATTATATCCCTGAATCCTCCGGAGAAGCCTTTTATTTTTCGCAGGTAGAAAAAGTAAATGATATTGGATACGATCAATTTATTGCATATATAAATGTTTATTCGGCAAGTTCCGGATGGACAGGAAATGCACATGCAAATCCTAAAGACTGGGATGCGAACGCCGATGATAAACCGCAGCTTATGGAAAAATTTAAAGCATCTTACCTTAAAAGCATGAAAACTAACGGAGAGCCGGCTTATACACTTGTAGATTATATTAAACAATAAATATTCTTTCTTCACCGCCAAGCGGTGTTTACTTCTACAGATTGCAAACGAAGTAATATACGGAAGTGAAGAAAATGATATTAACAAAATAAGGAAATGGGTTTTGTCAGAAATTCCGATTTATCGGGAAGATTACTAAATTAACCGAAACTCCTCTCCCTTGCTTCTTTCGGGAGAGGAGGTTAAAAGTTATAACATTTTCAATCACAAAATTAATTGATCTCGGGGTTAGTCTTAATGCTTTTTGCACCGCCTATCTTCTCCTTTAAAATAAGCGATTCCTTTAATCTCCTTACATTCGAATCCGTTTTTAAAATCGAATCCAAAAGCCGCCTATCAAACAACTCCTGATTCCTGTTCGTTTCTATCAACTCTTTTTCAGCTTTCAATTCTTCTTCATCACTGTATTCCGTAAGAAAATAAGTTAAGCTAAAAATAAAACCTGCAATCAGTATAAGGAATAACATTAACAACAACCTTGACTTTACATTCGGTATGCCTTTACTGCTTGCATAAATCGGGTTAGTATAAAAGGGTGCGAAATACTTATTATAATATTCTCTGTCATTTTCATAATAACGCTTTGCAAGATCATCAAAATACTTCCTGCTTGTTTTGTAAATCCTCTCTAACTGCTCTTTAGAGGGTCCTGCATTCATTCCCTTTATTCTAAATTATACAATTTTTCCCGAATTGTTTCATGCTTTTTATCATCATATCAAAAGACTGTTTGCAGTTATAGCTAAAAGCGTAAACTAATCTATTTTTATGCATTGAAATAATTTAATCATATCAAGTTCAGCATGATAATCAGCTATTGCTTAATGAGTGTAAAACTCTAAGAAAAACGAACCAGTACCATCCGTCTTTCCGAATATATCCTGAATATGAGTTTCACTGATAATAATCTTCTCAGTAATTTTTTCTTCACCAAATCCGTAATCCCTTTTATCCTCGTCTTTAATATTTATTTTCGTTTCTTTGTCATTCAAAAAATCCTGAGAGTAAAATCCGGATTGGTTAGCCCTGTTGCTTATTTGTTTAACAAACGGGATATTTGCAACTTCAAACTTCAAATAGTGCTCTCCGTAAACAGCAGAAACTTCTGAATCGGTTAAAAATTCCAGAATGCACTTTTTTAATACTCTGCTGTCGCCCGATCCCTCTATATCCGCCTGTACTGTGAGTGTTCCGATATACATTCCCCATTTTACTGTTGCCGTAAGTAAATAGCTTGTTCCGTCTGCATTCTGCAATATACTGCCACCATGCTGTTTCCAATATACATCCGCATCAAATGCGCGAGCTTTTACATCTGAACTTTCTATACATTTATTATTGATTAGATCATATTCCTTAACATTCCATTCGCAGGGGATACTGAGAACAAGTCTAAATCCTGTGATTGCGTTATCGGGGTTCTCTGAGTACTCAGTGTCTGTTTTCTTTACGTTATCTTTTACAAATCTTACGGGATATCCGCATATAACATTTGGCGCATTGGTTGCCTGTATATTATCTTTAATCAGATACACGATTGGCTTGGTCCCTGCACCATCCGGTCGCGAAGTTGTCCAAAACGCAGCACATTCGTAAACCTCGGAAACTGTTGCGTTTCCATTGACATATCCTAACGGCAGAGCATTAAATCCCGTGAGATTATTCGCGTCCTTGTATTTTTTCCAGTTAATCAATGTGCCTTTTAATGTCTTCGTACCTTTTAAAGTCTCACCTGATTTTCCGCTGGGTTTAAAATACTTTTTTTCAACATAATCAAGCATGGTATTCCAGTCTTCTATAGTTGCCACATGCCAACCTTCAGGCGCTAAACTGTTTTCGTTAACAATTGCCCACCAGTTGTAATAGTACTCATAATCTTCACCATATAGTGATTTGAAATACGCAGGAGTTTTCGATTCACATGCTGCTTCCCAATCTTTCTTGGTTTTTACTTCCGGCAACATCATCTTCTGCTTGTTAAAAAACTCAAAATCTGCATTTTGAGCAGACCATACTTGATTCCCTATACGGACTGTCCCTTTTATTTCTTGATTGTTTTCGTAAGTTTGAGAAAATGCCATTGTGGCAAACAGAAACAAGATAACTATAATGCCTAATAAGATAATTTTGTAATTCTTTTCCATAATGTTAAATATTTTATTTATAAAATACCTGAAATCACTATGCATTGCTTATCTCCAATTCCAATTCATTTGGAGCACTTTTGAAATAAATTATTTGTTATGCGGTAGAAAAAATTATATATCCTTATGTAGGTCAAAGTATAAACATCAGAATAAAAAATCTCCTATAATTTACTCTCAGATGTCAATTTTCTTATATAAATATATTAAATAATTAATTTAATATCAAATAATATAATGATACTAAAAATATACCGTGCATAAAACATCTTTTAATTTGTGTTTTATGCTTCTCAATGTGGTATTTATTTATTCCTTTTGCTATCAAAATAAATATATAGGAAATACCCTGAGTTTAATAATCTGAAAATATCCTACTAAGCAAGTTGTAATAATCAATTAAGAAAAAGATTCAAATAGGGACGATTTGTTTGTTTTATTAATATTCTGTAAACCCATTCTTATAAGGTCTCATGAGTTGAAAACTGTTACTTCTTATTATTATCTAATAAAATTCTTCTCTTTCTTTCCACTTTCAAATCCTCCTTCAATCAGGTGTGATTCCGCTTTCTAATGTACTCTGCAATCAATTGTAAAATTAAAATATTAGATATAAGTTTCAATTATAAAACTTCAAATTTCCTCCCAGATTACAACAGCACTGGCGTACTCGTCAGTGTGCGATATACTTACGTGAAATCTTTGATTTGAATATTCATTCTGAGTAACATGATGAACGTAAGGCTTGCCCCTTTCATCGTTCAGAATCTCTATGTCTTTCCATCCAAAATCTTTCGATATGCCTGTTCCCAATGCTTTTGAATATGCTTCTTTGGAAGCAAACCTGCCCGCGAAATGAGGCTCAGGCTTTGCCTTGAACGACTTGCAGTATTCAATCTCTTTCTCAGTCAGTATCTTTTCGTAAAATTTCTCTCCGAACTTTTCAATTACGGACTTTATCCTTTTTATATCAATTATGTCAATTCCGATTCCCTTAATCATTTGTGCCGTTCTCCTTTTTTACTATGTCAATCAGTTCATCGATTGAATTTATATCATAATCTGAACCTGGGTGTAATGTATTGAAAGTATCTCCGTACCTCGCAAATACAGTTTTCATTCCTACAGACTTAGCGCCTACAACATCCCTCTCTGCCCAGTCGCCTATCATGAGACATTCATTTGCTTTCAGGTTTAATTTGCTTAGTGCAAGATTAAAAGGTGCAGGTGATGGCTTCTTCTCACGAGATTCATCATAAGTTATTATCACATCGAATAAATGATGAAAATTAAGATATGAAAGTCTTAACCATGCCTCACTTGAAGGTGCATCCGATACTATCGCAAGCTTTATCCCCATCTTTATCAGTTCAATAAGTGTAGGAAATACTTTCGGATACGGCTTTAATGCAGCCTCACGCGCGGTTCTGTATGCTACTATTCCCGCAGAAATTATTTTATAATCAATCTCTCCGTATTCTGTTTTTAACAATTCATCAAATACCTGCTGGTATTCAATTCCTTCCCTTTTATAAATTGCGTTAATCCTATCCCTCGCCTCCGATTGTGTCATCCTTAAACCCGAGTCCACCATTGCATGTACAGCAGCATCAACAGCCCGCTCTTTCATAAGCATAAAATCAACGAGAGTGTTATCGAGATCAAATATTATTGCTTTTATCATACTTCTTAAAATGTTTTAGAAAATCACTTACCATAAAAAATGAACCCGTTACAAGAATAGTATCGTTTTTGTCCGCTAAACCCTTCGCATGAATGAATGCATCTTTTACGCTATTCTTAATTATGTATTTACTTTTTCCTGACATATGTTTTACAAAGACTTCAGGATTGCAGGCTCTCTTATAATCCGGCTTCGTTAATATTATAAATCCTTTTAATTTTTCCAATTCATTAATGCACTTGCCGACTTCCTTATCAGCCATCATTCCGAACACAATAAACAACTTTCCGTATTTCAGAGTGCCTGTATTTTCTTTAAGATTACTAATTCCTTCTGCATTATGCGATACATCAAGAATTATCTTCGGCTTTTCCGATACAATCTGAAACCTGTATCCGTAACCCGT
>JBHELA010000085.1:0-3856 GCA_041859005.1 Ignavibacteria bacterium | reverse complement strand
AAAGTGGGATTTAATAAGTTGTAAAACTAAAATAATAGAAAGGATAGAAAAATGGAAGAGAAAAAACCTTTTGTGGTAAATAAGTTTGCGGTTGTGGATGACGGTGTTGAGCTTGGTGAGGGGACTAAAGTGTGGCATTTTTCACATGTGCAGAGCGGGTCAAAGATTGGGAAATTTTGTGTACTTGGGCAGAATGTGAATGTCGGGAATAATGTAACTATTGGAAACTATGTGAAGATACAGAATAATGTTTCTGTATATGAGGGAGTTACGCTTGAAGATTATGTTTTCTGCGGACCTTCGATGGTTTTTACGAATATTCTGGATCCAAGGAGTAAGTATCCACAGGTAGGAGCTGAGTATTATCTTCACACACTTGTTATGGAAGGAGCGTCACTGGGTGCTAATTCAACTGTTGTATGCGGTCATAATATTGGGAGGTTTGCTTTTGTTGGTGCAGGTTCTGTTGTGACTAAAGATGTACCAGATTTTGCTTTAGTTGTAGGAAATCCTGCAAAGATAATCGGATGGATGAGTGAAGCAGGGAAAAGGCTAAAGTTTGATAAGGATGGATTGGCATATTGTGATAAGGCAAAGAAGAGGTATAAGTTTGACGGTAAGATTGTTGTGGAGATGGAGTGATTCGTAATTCGTGATTCGAGACATCATGTCAGAATGAAAAAGTTATGGAGTTATGATGTGAGAAAGTGATCCGCCACGGCGGACGCTGGAGAACGCGGAAGTTATGGAGTGAGGAAGAGCGGAAAGAGCAGGAAGAGCAGGAAAGAGCAGGAAGAGCAAGAAGAGCAGGAAGAGCAGGAAGAGCAGGAAGAGAAGGAAGTGCAGGAAGTGCAGGTATCAGGAGACAGGTAACAGGGAGAGCTGCGAGAAAAAAGCAGTGACAGAGTGTTGGAGAGTTATTTGGAGTTTTTGTGAAGAACGAGAGCAATTATGAGGAATAAAAAAGATTGGTTGGGGATGTCTTTGGCGAAAAAAGATAGTGTAAGGGCATAGATAAAAAATGATAACAGAATAGGCATTTTCAGAGTGAATTTTATGAGAATCATAATAAGTAGTAAGACAAGTAATAGTATTCCCGGAATGCCAAGCTCAATGAGGGTTTCAAGGAAGATATTGTGAGGGTAGTTAATATATTCGGCAAGCTCAGATTGGTTTCTGTATCCACCGAATCCAGTTCCAAAAGGAAGATTATTATTTATGATATCAATTGACTCTTTATAAGCAGAAAGCCTTGTTCTTATTGGAGCATCGTCGTTAAAATTCATCTCTTCTACCTGAAGCAGGTTGCTGTATCTTACTGATGTTTTCCCTTCTCCGAACGGTTCAATGTAAAGAAGCAGTAACGGCAGAATTACTGCAAACAGAAGCGTTAATCTTCTATGAAGTGGAGTTTTAGAAAATAGATAAGTAATAAATAATAAAAGACAAGCTACGAACATACCGATTATAGAGGACCTTAGTGCAGTATAGTATATCCCCAGTATCAAAATGCTAAAGAGCAAATTGTAAATTATAATTTTGGGCTTATCAGTTATTGCTGTTTTATCCCAAAAATATATAAGCATGAAGAAAGTTAATGCGAGAAAACTGCTGTATTGAATATGCCCCCAGTAATAAAAACCTATTTCCTTTACAGCCCCATAATGGAAAGGATTAATGATTATCGCTGCTATTAATGTGATTATTGCAATAGAAACTGTAATTATGACAGGTATCTTACATGTTTCATTATTAAGCCGGTTTAAATAATATAAATTTGCTAACGTAATGAAAGATAAATTTGATACTAGGTTAATAATCTTGAAAAGCCCGTATGGTTTATCTGATGAATAAATAATTGAGACGACAATATTTAGTATGAAGAATAAGAAAACAAGAAATAGTGCTTTGTTAGCAGGGTTAAATAATATTTTTGTATTAATAAATGAATTAATTTTGATTAATTTTACATCACTTACTATTGCTGTAACAAGTATCAGACCTAATATTAATTTGATGTAAAGGGTAGATGGCTTATAAGCTGAAACAGAGGAAAAGAAAAAATAAGCCAGATTTGCAAGAGTAAGTATTATAAACGATATATTCTGTTTTATTTTAGACATCAATAAATTTACGAAGTACAGGTCATAATATAAAGGGAGAATGGAAGAGCAGGAAAAGCAGTAAGAGCAAGGGATCCCCGCCAAGAACATGCGGGGAGGAAGAGAAGGAAAGGCTAAAAGAAATGAGAAAGCAGAACGAAAGAAAAGAGATAATTAATTCATAAATGAGGGTGATTAAAAAACATTTTAGTGTATCAAGGTTTTTAATAATAGGTATATCATTATTCTTATCGAAGTTAATGCTGCTGCTCTCAGCTTACCTGCTGAGTCCGACAGAGTATAATTTATTCAATAAATATTATTACACTGCCGCATTAGTTATAACATTTGGCATGCTGGGATTTGATTATGCTTTTTCAAGGGAAGATATTTCGCCTTTAAAAATTATATTATTTGTTGTTTTTCAAATATCTTTTTTTACATTTATTCTATCTTTCTTTGACGATTACAGGAATACAGTATTGTTTTCTGCATCAGTTTTTATTTATGCTGTTTTTATAGTATTCTCCAATATACTGGCTTTCAGAATTCTTTTTGACGGTGAATATATTTCATATTTCTTTATATACCTTTCATATTCGCTGCTGCATATAATACTTATAATGGCAATACCTTCACAGGATTATGTGTTATTTTTCCCGTTTACAGGATTATTATGGGCTGCTATTGTTTTGTACATCTCGCGCAGATATTTGATTATAAAGGGAAACGGAATTAAGAGATTCTATAAACTTGCAATGTCGGGTTTTATAATTAATTCTTCGCTTTCACTTGGAATAGTATTTATTAAATATGTTGTTAATAATTTTTTTCCTGCGGAAACAGCAAATGCTTTCACATTTTCTTGGGGTATTGCAGCTCCTGTTTATTACATAGGTAGTTTAATTGAAAAGTACATATATTCATTAGATTCCGAGAAGAGTCCAGGTCAGACAAGAAAATCATTTTATCTTTTGCTGGTTTTGACAGCTTCTTACGGTTTACTAATGGTTTTTATTCTAATATTTATTCCCGGGTTATTTCCCTCGAGTGTAAATATTACATTATTGCATAATATATTTTTAGTAATGCTGATTGGATATAGTACATATTGTGTAGTGCATTTCCCAATTAACGGATATTTATTCAAATATGCAGAAAGCAGTTTACAGAAAGTAATATCAATATCTTTCGTAATTATTATTGTTTTTTTTATTGTGCTAATATTTGTTTTCAGGGAAGGAATTACCAGTAATTACTGGTATTTACTTGAGTTATTTTTTGCTTATATTTTCACACTGTTGGTTGTGAAGACATATTTTGTTGTTAAGAGCAGGTAAGAGTTCCGATAAAATGAATCGGGATGTTCACCACGGCGAATCTGCGACTTGAACGCACAGGAAGAGCGGGAAGAACGGGAGGAACAGGAAGTTATGGAGTGATGTAGAGATTGAGTTATGAAGCTATGGAGTTAAGAAGTTATGGAGTTATAAAGAGAGGAGAGTGATTATGAGAATTAGAGAAAAAGAAAGAGATATCTGAAATGGAGTTTATGTATAGAAAAATAGATAAAAAATAAATAAATTAAGGATATTTACTAATTAATTAAAATAAATTATATGAAAGTACCATTACTTGATTTAAAGGCGCAGTATGCAACGATGAAAGAAGAAATTAACCGAGCTTTAATAAATGTTGCCGAGTCACAGTATTTCATACTCGGACCAGAGGTTAAAAAGCTTGAAGAATCAGTT
>JBHELA010000355.1:0-7552 GCA_041859005.1 Ignavibacteria bacterium | reverse complement strand
ATATTACAGTCCATACTCACCTTTCTCAAATGCCGTAGGTGTTAGTTTAAAAGCCGATAATAAAGGTAACTGTTATGTTACGGGGGGGGTAGATTATGCAGTAATTAATGGAAATGACATGGCAACCCCGGTTACAATTAAGTATGGACCTAGCGGTGACTCAATCTGGACAAGAATATTCAAATTGCAGGATACTATAAACTTTGGAGCAGGGGAAGATATAGCAATTGACGAAAACGATAATATATACATTCCTTGCAATTATACAATAAAATACGACAAAAACGGGAATCAATTGTGGTATGCGAGAAATAATTATTATATGAATAAAGCAATTATTTTTGAAAACAATATATATGTTGGCGGAGGTAATTTTAATTACGATTTTCAATTATTAGGTTACAATAATTCTTCCGGTCAGTTAATATTTGATAATCAATATCCTGTCCCTGTCAGACCAAGAAGCATTTTGACATATAATAATTCTTTGTATGCATTTATGCACACTAATGATTCAATGATATTAATAAAATATACTTCTAATACCTCCTCAATTTCAGAAAATGGAAACACGATAGATAATTTCAAATTACATCAGAACTATCCGAACCCCTTTAACTCATCTACGAATATTAGTTATTCATTGCGTGTTAAAAGTTTAATAATGCTGAAGATATACGACATATCAGGAAAGGAAATTACAACTCTTGTAAATGGATACAAACCCGCGGGGGAATATAAGATAATATTCAATGCCGTTAACCTCTCGTCCGGGATTTATTTCTATTCAATGTTTTCGGATAATAAATTAATTGATACGAAGAAACTTATTATTGTAAAATAGTTCTAAAATAGATAGGGGGATAAACCGATGGACAAGTAAAAAGTTATTCACTCAAATTCTTATAACAATATCAATCGTTTTAAAGTGAAATACTTTTTAGAAACCTTAAAATAATATTATTATGAAAAAATTGATTCCATTTTTATTAGCTTTGTTATTAATAAATAGCATGGGAATATGTCAATCATTTCCATTCCTGAATAATTATTCATTCAAATCTCAAAATTTCCAATGTGCTGGATTTGTGACGGCGGTATATCCTGCAGTAAATCCAGGAAATCTCCAGGCCCAGATTCTTTATGCAAAAACGGACGTCGGAGGTGTTTACAGAAGCTCGGATAATGGAAGCACATGGACATCAATATCCTCATATTTTGAAGGAGAAGGCGAACCCTATATGCATTTATATTATTCTGAATATATTATTGCCGGGCTTGCAGTTAATCCTACGAATACAGAAAATATAGTTATAGCATGGGGTTCTTTAAAAACAGATGCGGAAGCAGCAGGGTACCAATGCCTATGGATGACATCAAACGGAGGAACAAATTGGACTAAATCAAATTTTATTGATTACCCTTACAAAGGTCCCTGGTTTCAAGGGGATAATTTTATGAGGAAAGTAGGGGGAGAATGTATAACTTTTGACCCGTTAACTCCAAATAGAGTGTTTGTTGGTGGTAATCCTCCCGATGGATCTAATCAGTCTCATTTATTTGTAAGCACTAATGGAGGAATAGATTTCAATGTTCTGCATTCTTTCCCATCGGATGATAGTATTTTGTGTATTTCAATTCATAAAACAACGGGAAGGATGTGGATTGGGACTACTCGTAGTGTCTATTATTCAGATAGGGTTAGTAATTATAATATATTTTACGATGTAACTCCTCAATATCCTTATGATAATTATCAGGATTTTATAAGAATACTGCCGAGGCGTAACGGAGATGCTTTTATTGCTTTTGGAAGCTATACATACACTACTACAGCTAAAGGGGGATTGTTAAAATACAAACAAAGTACATCAACATGTGAGAATTATTCATGGAACTTTGACATTGATTTAGGTTATCAAGATGATGACAAAAATTATTTATCTATGCTTACATTTGCTGATGTAGCTCCGAATTCAAATGTAGATGAAAATGTCTTAATTGCAGGTAGAGTCTTTCAACCGGTTCGGAAATCCATAGTACCTGTGGGTGGCACTAACCTCGGCGAAGTTTGGACTGGACAAGGACTTCCACCTGACAATAATTACAACCAAATTGAATTGAAATACTTTTCGGATACTACTCAATATCCATATCCGAATCATCAACCTTTATATGAATTCAATCAGCGTATGTTTTCAGGCTTGAATTTCTTGATAAAAAACCCAAATCATCCTACTTGCTGGTACATAAGTGGAGGAGCAGGTTTAAGAATGACAACAAATGCAAGTACAAATTATTCTGGAGATTTCTTAGGGAGTAATACAGATACAAGATGGTATTATTCAACGAATAATCAAGCAATGCCTGTTGTATTTGATGTTGCATTCGAGCCTTTACCGAATTCCATGAACCCGGGGACGTTAATACCAATAGCAGATTGGACAATGGCATACAAGAAAGGTAATCAGAACTGCAATGACTTTACGAGGTTAGAATATGATAGTCGAAACATAATGGGTACTAATGCAGGATGGTGTTGGATATCGAATGTTTCAAGAGCATTAATCAGACCGGACATGACAGGGACTTCTTATGCTGTTGGAGGGGATTTGTATTCAGGAAATTCTTACGCATGTATGTATAAAAGAACCATCAATGGCACTTCAGTTGATATAGACAGAATTCAAGATCCAATGTGGTCAACGCATCCTGCATTTATAACGGTAGATAGAAATATTTGTGATGCATTGCTTTATAAGAGTAATGGTTCTGACTGCATAGCAATATTAGTCGGAAAGGTTAAAGATCCTTCAACTCCAAATAATAATATTGGATTAGGAGTCTTTTTTACTACGAACGAAGGAGACAACTGGTCATCTCCCTCATTTGACGGAGCAAGCCTTATACCCGGTGTTACTACTCAACAGCAATATAATAATTCTCTAATTTCAGCTTCAGGAGTGATAAATGGAGATGTACCTGAAATGTTTGCACAACAATTTAATTTTGCAAAAGGACCTAAGCTGGCAAACACTACAAACGATATTATATACTTATACCTTGAAAATGGCGGAATGTTTTTTTCAATAAACGGAGGAGCCAATTGGACGGTTGCTACTAATCAGCCTGTTAGTAATGGTTTAGGTAAAGGCTGTCTAAAATATATAGGGAACAATCAACTTGCACTCGCAATTGAAGGTAAAGGATTATTTAAAGGAACGATTGATGTTAGTACCGGAGACGTTATTAGTTGGGAAGCTTTCGGCAGTTTCACCAGTGCCTCGCAGGTAGATGTATATAATGGCAAATGGGTAGTATTTGGAAAAAGAGATGGAGTGAATAACAACAGACTGATTAAATATACTAGCTGGCCGACACCAAACTGGAGACTAATTACGGGAAGAATAAGAGGAGTCCGCTCATTAAGAATAAGACCTAATAATACTAACGAAGTCTGGATTGCAACGACTGGAATGGGTGTTGTCGTTTATAATCAATTAAATAGCATTAATTTTCTTATTTCGAAGGAAGCTAGCGTATGCGATAACGTTAACATAAACACAAACACTACATTTGACGAAGATGTTGTTGTTGAAAATGGAGGACAGCTGATACTTCAGGACAGCGCTGTAATCCAACTTGCAGAGGGGGTGAAGATTATCGTTCAGGAAGGCGGAAAATTGCAGGCAAATAACGTAACATTCATATCAAAAAGCGAAAATGAAAACTGGGGAGGAATCGAAATTGAAAACTGCGATTCAAGCTTAACGATTCAGAATTGTACTTTTAATAATGCTTCGCTTCCAATAAAAATTATCAATAATGAAACATCTGCGTTTAACGAAAAGATTATTAAGAACAATGTGTTCAACTGCAAGATTAGCTCAGACTTCGCTATTTATGCTGAGAATGTGTTCAACATATTAATACAAGGAAACCAGTTCAATATGTTAGGAGCAAGCAGCTCAACCGTCGGGCTTGAGATTAAAAATAACGGAGACTATATTAGTGCTGAAAGTGAACCAAAAATAAATATCATTAACAACACTTTTATAGATGGATGTGCCTCTATGGTTTTAAACAGCTATGCCTCCGAGCTGACTCCGGTTTATGTATATGGAAATACATTTAGTGGAAGATCAGCGAATTACAACATAATAGGAAGAATGATAACCGGAACGATAAAGAATAACATTTTTTCGGTTACCAATTCAGACAATCCGGTTTATCTTCAGCAGTGCACGCCTGATATGTTTGGGAATATAATAAACGGAACCGGAACGACGATGATACTTAACGGTCACTCTTATCCAAATTTATCTCCTTTAAGAACAAGCAATACATACTATTGGTATGGAGGACAAAACAAACTTTATTCTACAAACGCTGGAAACATAAACATCATTGACGCAGGATTACCTTTAATAAACTACGGACTGAATCAGTTCAGCAAGAATTCCGACCCGTTGTATTTCCATATTGCAGGTGCTCTTGATTTAACCGTTGAAACATACGGCGCTGCGGGAAATGCATGGTGCTCTTCGGGTTCGAATCCGGTAAATTATCTTTATACATCGGAAAATCCTTACGTTATAACGGATTTCAGTGATAGTTACACATGCAATCAACTGCCTGCTATTCAATACACGGGAAGTGTGATAACAAATATGGGATTTGGAATAAACGATACTATATTTACGAGTACTGTTACAACCTCCTACATACCTCCGGATGAAATATTATACTCTCAGGCTTCGGGTTACACATCGGGCAAACAATATTTAGACGCAATAAACAGCTATAAGAATTTAATCAATACACATTTAGAGAGCCAGTACTTGAACACATCTCTTTATGATATATTCGATTGCTATCAGGGATTAGATACAAGCTCAAGTCCAACATACAGGGATAATTTATACAGCGATTTAAAGACATTCTTGAACGACAAAATACAAAGCGAGTATTACAATTCAGAATTTATCGACATTGCATACTATCTTATAAACATGTGCGAAGTAAACATGGACAACTACAATGATGCTCTAACTGGATTTGAGTTTATTGCAATGTTCCACCCTGACGCGGAGATGAGACTTCTTGCGAGCTGGGATTACGACGAAGTACAAGATCTAATGGGACAAAGCGGAGCTCAAAAAGATGTAACTGCTAAACAATTCAGGGAAAAAATACTTTCCGAGATAGAAAATGCCATGAAAAACGACTCGACAATGAGAGTTGTGAGCAGGATGTATAAACTACAAAATGAGGAAATTGATAATACCTATGCTGATAAAACAACGACCTCTAAATCGGGTAACGAAAACACAGGCAAAACAAAGACAGATAACGCATCAAAGAAGGATAACACTTCAAAAGAAAACAGCAAACGACCGAATATTATGCAGCTTTCAAAAGAAGTTAGAGAGGACTTAATGCAAAGAGCGGAAAATAATTTAAGGGCTTTGCGAACAATGAATATAGAAAGAAAGATAAAGAAACATAAAGAAGATATTCTATTGATTGCGGGCATAACAGCTACAACAGAAAAGAAAATTGAAACAACAAGCTTACCGCTGAGCTACAGTCTTTCGCAGAACTATCCGAATCCTTTTAATCCTGTTACAAAAATCAATTATGAACTTCCGGGCGACGGGAAAGTTAAGCTGATGATATACGACGTACTTGGAAGAGAAATAAAAACACTCGTCAACGAAGTGAAACAAGCGGGAAAATATACTGTAGAATTTAACGGCTCTAATTTTGCAAGCGGCGTGTATTTCTACAGAATTGAATCGGGGAAATTTACTGATGTGAAGCGTATGGTTTTGGTGAAATAATTTCATACAAATGGCTCTTAAATTTACATCAACAATTCATAAACCCGCGGAGACATTCGCGGGTTTTTATTATTTCTAAATGATTCAATTAATTCTTGAATTTATCATTACCGCATTTACAGCTTGAATTACTAACTGTGTTATCATTTCAATTTTCTTTATTGAAGTATTTATCTCATTCTCTTATACAAAAGAAAATTATTTCTAAAACAACAACCATATTTTTACATCTTTCATGGTTACAGTATTTATGACGCAATGCGCGCAATGCGTCTCATTTTGTAGTCTATTGTTATTATGGAACTTTTTTCATATATTTATGTTTAATTTTTAAGCGGAAATATAAAATATTATGTTCAGCCTTTTAGATGATTAGTTCCTAAAAACCGCAAAAAACACCACTTTCTACACTTTCCATACAGATTAATTACACTGTCCTTACACAATAAATACACAGCTATTGTATAGACCTTGTATGGCGCTTATATGAACCTTGTATAGGCTTTGTGATTAATACATTTAAAAAGCATGAGTTTATACCAAATATCAGCATTATATTTGACTTAACATTAAATTAAATTATCCCTTTTTAACATTAAGATACATTGTATTGAACAGAGGTATTATATACGCATTCGCAGCTTACGCCTGGTGGGGTTTCTTTCCGCTTTACTGGAAACTGCTTCAAAAGGTTCCTGCACTGCAATTAATAGGTCATAGAATTATATGGTCATTTATTTCATTACTTGTTGTAATCCTGATTTTGAAACAGTGGAAGTCATTCAGGGAATCAATATTTGTTTTCAAGACATTCAGGATATATCTGCTCGCTGCAATACTTATCGGCGTTAACTGGTTTCTGTATGTCTGGGCTGTGAATGCTGGATACATAGTTGAAACAAGTCTTGGCTATTTCATCAATCCTCTTATAAGCGTTATGCTCGGCGTTTTATTCTTTAAAGAGAAACTAAAACTCTGGCAGTGGATACCGATAGCTCTTGCAGGTGCCGGAGTCTTATACATGACCATTTCAATAGGGGAGCTGCCGTGGATTGCACTAATACTTGCTTTCTCCTTTGGGTTTTACGGCATGATAAAGAAGATTGCACCGCTCAGCTCGTTACAGGGCTTGACACTTGAAACAGTTATTTTGCTGATTCCTGCACTTGCTTATTTAATTCACTCAGAAAATTCAGGAGCAGGAGCATTCCTCCATTTTGGTTTGTTAACTGATTTCCTGATAGTGCTTGCGGGAATAATCACAACTATTCCTCTTCTGCTTTTCGCTTCTGCTGCAAAGAGAATACCCTTGTCATACATCGGTATATTGCAGTATATCGCACCTACAATTCAGTTTTTACTTGGTATATTTATTTTCAAAGAATCATTTTCAATTAATCAGTTTATAGGATTCTTAGCCGTTTGGATTGCGCTTATAATTTTCGGTCTTAACAGTTTCAAGTCCTACAGGGCAAAATCAATTTCACCCGTGGAAATGGATTAGATTATGAAGTATCGATTAAATATGAGTTCATGAAAAAGGCAAATTATTAATAAATTGAATTACCTTTTCATTATTAGTGAGGAACTGTTATAGGGTACGTAATTTCCCTACATTATTTTATATATTGACTAATCCTTAATATATTGATATTTTGAATATGACTTAAACAGTAATTATAATACAACAAGTTTGTAATTACCGCATA
>JBHELA010000419.1:0-3269 GCA_041859005.1 Ignavibacteria bacterium | reverse complement strand
ACCAGAGAAATTAAGACAACAAATGAACCCCGAAAACTTCTAAGCAGGAGGTAAAGAATTACCAGAACAAATATTGAACCCTCGAGTAATGCTTTTAATAAAGTATTAACACTGGCGCTGACAATATCAGCACGGTCATAGTAGGGAACAATCTTAATCCCGTCAGGTAGCAAACTGCTTTCATTGATTTCAATAACTCGTTGCTGAACTCTTTCAACCACATCTCTGCTATTCTCTCCGCGCAGCATCATAACAATTCCACCGACAGCCTCGTCTTTTCCATTTATCATTGCCGCACCTTGCCTGACAGCTTCACCAATCTTAACCACTGCAACGTCTTTTAAGAATGTAGGTGTACCCTGGTATGATTTAAGAACGATATTGTTTAAGTCATCAATGGATTTTACCAAACCAACACCCCTTACAATATATTGCTCGGAATATTTTTCGATGATATTACCGCCAACATTTTGGTTATTCTTTTCAATAGATGTAAACACGTCATCAACGGATAAATCATATTTCAATAATTTTTCGGGAGATATTGTAACCTGATATTGTTTGAAATATCCGCCAAAAGAATTAATTTCGTTTACACCCTGTATGCTTTTCAATTGAGGGTTCACTACCCATTCTTGCAGAGTTCTTAATTCCGTAAGGTACTCTTTCTTTGATAGTTCATCTTTCGGCATATTCCCTTCAAGTGTAAACTGATATATTTCGCCCATAGCTGTAGCGATAGGACCCAGAGAAACCTCCACTCCTTTGGGAACAATTTCTTTTGCTTCACTCAGTCTTTCAAAAACAAGCTGCCTTGCAAAATAAATATCAACATCATCATCAAACACAATCGTAATTAATGAAAGTCCAAACTTTGTAACAGAACGCATTTGTTTAACATTTGGAAGACCCCGCATAGACATTTCAATTGGGTAAGTAACAGATCGTTCAATCTCTAATGCGGATAAGCCATCGGCGTGGCTAACCACTTCCACCTGGATGTTAGTAACATCAGGGAAAGCATCAATGGGTAATTTTAAAAACGAATAGACACCAAACACTGTGATCAAAAGAGATGTGAAAATTATTAATCCTTTTTGATTAAGTGTAGCAGAAATTATTTTCTCTAACATTAATCTTCATCCTCCTCTAACGATTCCTTCAATAATTCAGACTTCAAATAAAAAGCACCTTTAACAACAACCTTTTCCCCTGCTTCGACACCTTCTTTAATTTCAATTCTATCTTTAATTTTTAATCCGGTAGTAACCGCATTTTTTACGAATGTAGTGTCGTCTATTTGAACAAAAATATAATCACGGTTCTCGATTTTAACGATTGATTCAGAAGGAACAAACAAACCTTTTGAATTATCACCGATAGGGATTTGTAATTCGCCAAACATCTGAGGCATCAATTTATTTCTTGAGTTTTTAATTTTCGCACGGATTTTTATTGTTCTTGTTTTTTCGTCTAAACTCTGACCTTTAAACGATAATACGCATGAAAACACTTCATCGGGAAATGTTGGAGTGACGAATTCAATTAAAGTGTTTTCATCGAGTTTATTAATGTCCTTTTCGTATATCTGCCCATCAACAAACAAGGAAGTGGTATTTTGCACTTTAAAAGCAACTGATGACGGTTCCATATACTGACCAACTACAACATTTCTTTCAACGATAACACCTCCTATTGGTGATTTGATGAAAAGGACACCTGCGGAATGTAAATCATTTTGACTGTTCATAATATCTTCATCTTTAAGACCAATAGAATGAATCTTCTTATCCATCGCATTAAATTCAGCAACAGCTTTTTCATATTCCGACTTTGCTGAAATAAAGTTCTTCTGAGAGCCAGCATTTTGTTCGAGAAGTGCTTTTTGCCTTGTGAATTCCTGTTCAGTAAAGTCCAACGTAGTTTTTGATTTTAAGAAATCGGCTTTTAACACACCAATTTCCAGACCTTCAATTGACATCAAAGTTTGCCCTGCTTTAACATAAGAGCCAACATTTACAAATACTTTTTTTACCTTTCCTGAGACAATAGGACCTACCTGTGCCTCATAATTCTGATCGGAAATAACAACGGCAGGAATCTTTAAATATCCTTTGAACGATTCTTCACCGATGGATTCTGATTCTAAATCAATAGTTTCCTGTGACTCCTTCGAAAGGAACAAAGATTCACTTTTGTGTTCGTCTGAGTGTTTTGTTTCTTCTTCACTGTGATTTTCAGTTTCCTTTTTTCCGCAGCCGGAAAAAAGGAGCAGTGTTATTAATATTATTATTAATTTTCTCATTTTAGTTTTTATATAATTTTTTACCTATTACTTTTTCCAGTTCAATAAAATTTAAGTTATAATCTTTAAGAGCTGTTATATAACTTTCTTTAATGCTAATCATTGTTTGCTTAGCCTGTAAGAATTCTAAATAGGAAATTTCACCTATTTTAAAACTCGCATTTGCGACTCTGAATATTTCTTCTGCTTCAGGGCTTAAAGTGTTCTTAAACAGAAGTATTTGTTTCTCACTATTCTTAAGGTTAATAAATGCTTTATTGACAGAACTTATGACATTTAAATTTATAAACTCTAATTCTGCTTCTGAAATTTTAATTTCCGCGTCTGCAGCTTTAACTTTTCCCTTTTGATCGAACATAAACCATAATGGGACCGATATACCAAGATTTAATCCATAGTAATCATTAGCACCATTGATAGATTGACTTTTGTAACCTAATCGAAAGTCAGGAAGATATGAGCTTATAGCAATTTTCCTATTTATATGAGAAGCAGATTGTTTCAGCTTGTAAAGCAAAAGTGTCGGGTTATAATTTAACGATTTCGTAACTATAGATTCGATGTTTTCATTAAAAGGTTGATAGAATAAAGAATCTATAAGTTCAGGAATGTAGTTTGAGTTTTCAATCCTTATTCCCATGTTCACCAGTAAATCATGTAGAGCGATTTTATATTGATTTTTAAGAACCTCAAGATTATTTATTGCTTGGGCGTACTGTACCTCGGATGTTAACCTTTCCAGATTTGTAGCCTCGCCAAGATTAAACCTAATAGTTGATTTTGATTTAAAATCATTCGCAACATCATAGTTTTCTTCAGCAATTTTAATCAATGATTTCTTTTCGAGTATGGTAATATAAGCTTTTCGAACCTCGGTCAACACGTTTAATCCATCTAATTCATTCTCTGCTTTTATTAAATCAATTCCGCTGTTCAAATGTTCGCCTTTGTATATTGTTTTCAA
>JBHELA010000321.1:0-4502 GCA_041859005.1 Ignavibacteria bacterium | reverse complement strand
AATCCTCCTATCGCATTGTATTACATGCAGGGTTTAAACACTACGCCCGTTCACTCTCACACGGCACTATTCGGAGTTTACGGAATGCTTGGAATCGGACTAATGCTGTTTGTAATGAAGGGTCTTACGGCAAAACATGTCTGGAAAAATAATGTTATTAGTTTCGCATTCTGGTCTATAAACATCGGACTTATGTTAATGGTTTTGATAAGTCTCCTGCCCGTCGGTATTTTGCAGACTATTGCAAGCATTGATCACGGCATGTGGTATGCGCGTTCAGCAGAGTTCATGCAGGACCCTACTCTGCAATTTTTCCGCTGGCTAAGGATAATCGGTGATACAATATTTGCGCTCGGTACACTCGCGCTCGGATGGTTTGTAGTCGGATTAAAAACAGGATGGTCGGTGGATAAAACAATCTCCGACCTTGAATAATTTCAAGCAGAAGTGTTTGTTATAAT
The DNA here is from genome assembly GCA_041859005.1 of Ignavibacteria bacterium. Lineage (GTDB taxonomy): Bacteria > Bacteroidota > Ignavibacteria > Tepidaquicellales > Tepidaquicellaceae > CAIKZJ01. Next base: position 4,041 of record JBHELA010000321.1, on the reverse strand, counting down.
TGCTGAAGCAGTAACTAACTCGTAATAACAGCCGGACTATTTGCCCGGCTGTTTTGTTGTGAGGGTTCTTACAGAGTATATTTAATTAGCTTACATATAGATTTTCTTACCCTTCTTAATAATTATGATTTGTATATTCAATCTTGAATATGTTATTTCATTAACTTAATTTTACCTTACAATTATTATTAGGGACATTTTATGCTTCGTAAGTTATATACTACATTATCAATATTGGTTTTGTTCGTCTTTTTTGTGACGACTTCCGCTTATTCCCAGTATAACTGGACTTCCGCAGGGCTTGAAGGCGGTATCATTAAAAGCCTTTTTGTCAGAGCTGACGGCGTTGTTTATGCGGGCACTCAAAGAGGTGTTTATATTTCCGTGGATTTCGGAACAACATGGACAAAAGGAACGGGTAATATTTCTCAATATGGTATTAACGCTGTTATAGTTGTAGGTAATATGGTCTTCGCCGCTGCGGATAACGGCGGCTTCTATGTTTCTTATGATAACGGTTATAATTTTTCTCTTCTTAATTCCGGCTACAACATAAATACTTTATGCAAACTCGATCAGTTTATTTATGCCGGTCTCGGAAGCAGTATGGTTAATTCGGGTATTATATTTTCTTCAAACTACGGCGTAAACTGGTCTCAGACAAATCTTCCCGGCACTACTGTTGTTAACGATATTGTAACCGATGATGTCGGTCTGTATGCTGCCACAAACGACGGTGTTTACCTTGCTTATCATCCGGGTTCAAGCTGGATAAAATATGATTCCGGAATTCCTGCAGGCACGAAAGTATTCTCGCTCAAAAAAGCAGGGTCTCTCTTACTCGCTTCTACTGATAAAGGTGTTTATCGTTCGAATGATAACGGCGGTACATGGAATGCCGTAAACAACGGACTTACAACCGGTTTGCCGTTTATTGCGGTAACGATTCAGGGAACGAATGCTTACACATGTCAGTTCGGTAAAGGTGTTTATAAATCATCAAACTACGGTGATGCGTGGGTGCAGGTATATTCCGGTCTCAATGATTTTATGATTTATAAATTTGCAGTTTATAATGCATATCTTTATGCGGCTTCAGCAGGCGGCGGGATGTATGTTACAGTCGATAATGGCGTTTCATGGTTTCCAAAAAATTCCGGCTTAAACGTCCACACAGTTAACGCTTTGCATTTTGTCGGGAATGTTATGTACGCCGGTACTCAAGGAGGAGGTGTTTACAGAAGCCTTAACCTCGGGGCTAACTGGTCGCCGAGAAACGAATTGCTCGGTAATACTATCGTTTATTCGTTTGCTGATGCGGGAAATTTTATATATGCAGGTACCTACGGTGGAATTTTTAGAAATAATGGAAGCGGCGTCTGGGAGGCTATGAACAACGGTTTGACGGATTCTATAGTTTTTGCTTTGAACTATAACGGCGCAAATCTTTTTGCGGGCACTCAAAGCGGAGGTATTTACAGGTCCTCAAATTTCGGCTCTCTGTGGACAAAGCTTTCGGGTATCATATTAAACGATACCGTGTATGCCCTTGCCAATATAGGCTCAACAGTGTTTGCCTCAACTAAACAAAATGGTTTCGTAAAAAGTACTGACCAGGGGAATACATGGCAAACCATTAATAATGGCTTTACTTATAACCCCTTATCTCTGTCGCTTGCCGTTAAAGGAAATGACCTTTATTCAGGCGTATTCTATGGCTCTCCTAACAGGGGCATTTTCAAAACGTCGGATTTAGGAAACTCCTGGAACTGGATAAGCAATCCCGTTTCAGACGCAAGCTATTTTGTTCATACATACCTCAATAACATTTTTGCTTCTTATTATAATTTTGCCGGCGGTGTTATTCGTGTTACAACAAACGAAGGTGCAAACTGGTCGTTGATAACACCCTTACAGCCGCAATGGGGCGATAACTGCGACGTTAAATGTATAAAAGTTTTTGCTGACTATGTTTATGCCGGCACGTCCGGCAAATCTCTTTGGAGAATACCGGTTTCGAGTGTTGTGTCCGTAAGAAGTATTTCCGAAAATATACCCGATAAATTTAAACTTTTTCAGAATTATCCCAATCCGTTTAATGGGGGAACCAAAATTAAATTTGATGTACAGAAGTCAGAATCAGGAAGTCAGAATTTAGAAGTCACTTTAAAAATATATGATGCTCTTGGACGCGAAGTGGAAACGCTTGTTAATGAAAGATTGCAGCCGGGAACGTATGAAACGACTTTCGACGGTTCGGGATTGAACTCAGGTGTGTATTTCTACAGGATGGTTGTTAACGGGCAGACTGTAAATTTCGGAGAGACAAGAAAAATGCTACTTTTGAAATAATTCTTAAGAGCAGTGAAGAGGGAATAGGGAATAGGAAGAGCGGGAAGAGCGGTGACGCGTAACACGTGACACGTGACTTAAGAGCGGTGATATTTTCACCCTTTAATAATAAAAATATTATGCCCAATTACATTACACCCGAAACGTTAAACACTAAAACTTCTGAGTGGCTGAAGAAAGTCTCTCCATACAATAAAACAGATTTAAAACTTAACTCGGATAAATCTGCTCTACTCGTTATTGACATGCAGAATTTTTTCCTTGACCCTGCTTCTCCTACTTTCACAAGCGGAGGTCCGGTTATCTTGCCGAACATAAAAAGCCTTATCGATATATTCCGTGAGAAATCCAGACCGGTAATCTACACCTGTCATGTGCACCACCCTGAAAAATTAGACGCAGGTATAATGGAATGGTGGTGGAAAGGTATGTGCATCGAAGACAGTGAAGAAAGCAAGGTTTACAAGTCCATCGCCCCCCTGAAAGGTGAGAAGATTGTTTACAAACATCGCTATTCTTCCTTTTATAACACTGACCTCGAAACCGTTCTAAGAGTTTTGAAAATTGAAGATGTCGTTATCACCGGCATTATGACAAACATGTGCTGTGAATCAACCGCACGCGACGCCTATTACAGGGATTACAGAGTTTTTTTCCCGGCTGATGCTACCGGAAGCATAAACGAAGAAATGCATTTTGCAAGTTTGCTTAATCTTTCTTACGGGTTTGCGAAAATTACTAAAACCGCTGAAATCATTTCTGAAATGCATTAAGAGCAGTGACTTAAGAACCGTGACGAAGAGCAGTGAATAGTGAATAGTGAGTGGTGAATAGGAAGAACGGGAAGAGCAGTGACTTAAGAAAAGTGACGAAAGAACAGTGACAGAGTGACGAGTAAAAGAACAGCTGATAGCTGGTGGCTGATAGCTGGTAGCGAAGAACGATGAATGGGAAGAGCGGTGACTTAATAGCCGTGACGAAAGAGCAGCGAAGAGCGGTGAACTGTGAGCTGTAACTGTGAGAAAATCTTTTGAAAGGTCACTGCTCTTAGCAACAAAACAAGTTTTCTCTGTGCGCTCTGTGATTTTCTCTGTGACCTCTGTGAACCAATTCAAAAAAAATCTTTTACATTGTTTTCAGCTCTTACTAAGTGTCCTTAGTGTGCGCTCTTTGTCGAAGATCCGCCGTCTTGTTGGGAGGACATCCGCCGTGGTGGACCTTAGTGGTGAAGCTTTTCTTTGTTTAGCTCATGCTCCACGGCGTTTAACTTTTACTTAGATAGTATCCTCTTCGAATCCTTCGCCCACTCTGCTATGAATTCTTTTTCCTCATCCGTAAATTTTGCAGAAGGATGAAGCAGCGTGTATATTGTCAGCGGCATTTCACCCTTCTTTACTACCTTTTCAATTTCATTAAGCAGGTCTATCTGGTCCCTTTTATCATAATCTGACCATACCGAAAAATTCAGGTGCTCGCGGCCCTCTTCAACATCATTTTTAATCAGATAAACTATTGGAGATATTTTACTGTACCAGGGCCACTCCGTCTTGTATGAATGACAGTCATAACATGCTGCTTCAAGCTTTCTTTGCACATTCTCGGGTACACGTATATTCAGTGTTATCGATTTTGTCCTGCTTTCAACAGGATTTACAGTATCAGGTTTGTATAGCTGAAGTATTATCACAG
>JBHELA010000268.1:0-3741 GCA_041859005.1 Ignavibacteria bacterium | reverse complement strand
GATTCTCTTGTTAGTTCTTCATAGTTAATCCTGTCAGGACCAATATTGTTTTCTGCAAATATCTGGTCTAACGAAAGGTAAGGTATGTATGTGTAGAAACCATTAAGCTTTGGAGCAAAATTTCTTGCATCAAAGTTTCTTGATGTGCTGGCTCCATATAGACCAAACTTAAGCTTAGACTGCTGTCCCATTACTTTGACGAAAGGCAATGAGAAATCTAAGGATGCATTCCTTAAAATGTCTTTTAATTCCATAAATAATCTGCCGCCGCCGTCCGAATCAGCAACAGAACCCATTCGTGCATTATATTCATCTTCCGTTCCTGATAATCTTTCATACGTCATTGTCTTTACGTCCGGTTCGCTCTTCTTTCCCACATTGTATGAAGCGTTCCATTTAACGCTTAGTTTGCCGAGTTTCTCTATGAAGTGGTCGCCCGAAAGAATAGATGAAAATAATTGCCTCTCTGAAAACTTTGTTTGATAAAGCCTGAAATCCTTATTGTCTTCAGATGTAAGTAGCTTTGACCCCTCTAAGAAAGTCGTTATGTCTTCAGAATTTATTGTGTATGTAGTCTTTAAACCAATTTTATTATTGCTGCCGAGTTTATAGCTGAAATTTAGTATCCCACCGTTAAGGACAGAAAATTCGGAGTTTCTTCCGTCAAATGATTCAAGCGTCGTGAGGTCATTATTGTATAGCGATCTGCTCACATCCTGATTTAAAAACCCTGTTCTGTATGAGTAGGCTGCATAAAACCCAAGAGGATTGTTGCCTACATCAAAATTATTGCCGACAGCTATCTGCATATTTGCGTTTAGTGGTGCCTGCCTGTTAGTCTGTGCCCAGTTGTTTCTGAAGAGCTTCGAATAATCAGATAGTTGCTCTGCTGAATAAGTCGTATTAATTAATCTGTCCTCAGGAAACTGTGATGGCAACTGTCTTCCGCCGTCATCTAATCCTGTATTAAAGAAAAGAAACTTGTGCTGACCAGAATTATAAGTTAGGAAATTTTGATTTGTGGTATTGTCAGTTAATCCCATACCCATATTGTAGTTTAAAGAAAATTGGTCGGGAAAATCTTTAGTTGAAATTTGCACAAGTCCGCCTGAGAAATTACCCGGCTGATCAGGGGTATATGATTTTGAAACGATTATATTTTCAAGCAGATTGGAAGGAAACAGATCAAAAGAAAATGATTTCTTTTCGGTTTCCGTACTTGGAAGCTGAACTCCGTTCAGCGTTGTTAAGCTGTACCTGTCTGATGTACCCCTTACATAAACGTATTTATCGTTCACAATATTAACTCCAATAATCCTTTTCAACACATCAGATGCTGCTGCATCCGGAGCTCTTTTAATCTGCTGCTCTGAAATCCCGTCTTGTACTTTATCTGAGTTTTTTTGTTCTACAAGCATTGCCTGTTCATTAGCAAGGGTTGTGTTTGCCTCTATTACTATTTCTTCTGTCGTGAGTCCGTCAACAGTTAAAATAATATTAAGGTTAACAATGTCTTTCCCTTTTACTTCGACACCTGTAATAATTTTGTCATTATATCCTATGTAGGATATTTTAAGGCTGTAAATCCCTGCTGAAATATTGTCAATTTCATAAGTACCGTCAACTTCTGCAACTGCCCCAAGGTTGGTACCTTCTATTCTAATCGTCGCCCCTACAAGTGGCTCTGAGTTGACAGCATCTGTTACTTTTCCTTTTATTGTCTGTGCAGACAACTCCGCGAAAGTAATAACGCTAATAGTTAATAAAATTGTTATTAATACCCTTTTCATATTCTTTTTAATTTATATTCTATTACAAAACTACCTTTGTAATGTTAAGGAAATATAAATTATGTTAAGAAATTGTTACGGGAGGTTCACTAAACTGTTAAATGAATTGTAGAAAGTGCTCTCTGCGCGTCGAAGAGCCGCCGCGGAGTTTGTCTCAAAACACCCCCCGGTGTCATCCCCGCGTCCCCGCAATGTTCTTGGGCGGGGATCAAGGCGGGGATCTAACCCCATTTTCATTGTTTTTTATTTGCTTCTTTTACAAAATCTAAGTTATGAGACAAACTCCGCTGCGGACGGTAAAATTCTTTATAATTTGTTTTTCTATTAGTAGTATAAGAGAATCCTTATTGATAACATATATGAAAAAACAAAAAAGGCAGGTTATAACCTGCCTTTTTAATTGCGATACTTTATTTACGTTTATGCTCTAAAAATCAAGAATAAGATTCAAATAGAACTTGCTTACAGAGCTTGTGGGTGTACCGTCATACTTAACCGCAAAATCTTTCTCGTATGAAAGCATCTGATAATTTATTCCAAACGTTACTAAATTAACGGGTTTGTAAAACAATCCTAACATTAACAGGTTTTGCTTTCCGTTATCAGCCGTAAAACCCTGTGCATTTGTTCCCGGTTTGTTCGTGTTCGGGTCAAACATATCATAACGCGCAACAAGCGAAACCTTTTCTTTTAACACTTCTATCGGCGGATTAAACTCCAGCCATGTTGAAATGCCCCTTCCGTTTACTGTCGTATCAAGCGCAGTTGTGCTTGCAACTTGATTTGAAGCCACACTGAATTCACCGCCGACTTTTATAAACCCTGCATTATCAAAATTAAACTTGAAGTTTGCCATTCCTCCGAACCTTGTCTTGGCTGTCTGCCCTTCTCCCCCGCCAAGCTTTCCTATATAACCGAATCCTCCGATAGTTAAATCGCTTACTCCGTTAATTCTTGATTTACCCGTCTTCTTAGCTGACTCGGTTTTCTTTGCTAATTCTCCTGCAAGAGGATATATAAATGCGCTGAACATTACATCCTTAAACCTGTTGTCAAAAGACAGGTTCCTGAATCCGTTGCCGTTATAAACTGCAACCGATACATCAGCATAATTTTTCGGAAGCACAAGTTTAGCAATAACTCCAAGGTCTGCAGTTGAGAAATAAGAGCCCGTTGTTCTTGTAACAGCTCCGCTCGTTGTGTTTACGGTTGCCGCCTGCGTCCAAGATATATCGGTTAAAGTTTTTAAAGCACCTCTGTAACCAAATGCCTTTTCAATCTGCCCTACCCATAAATTAGGAACTAAACCTCCGGTGAATGATAATGATAATCCTTCGTCAGTTTTTAACGGTGTATAATCTATCCATGCAAACTTTACCTGATATGAATACTGCGTAACACCTTTTCCGTCTGTGGACGAATAAATATCGGGTGTAAACCTTGCCTTTATCTGCGGACCTATGGTTGCGAAAACATTAATATAAGCTCTTTCAAGATAGAAACTGTTCTTGTTTGTTTCAAACTGGTTCCTTGCAGGCTTGTATCCGAAAGGCTGACCGGCATCAGGTGAACTAATATCCAGACTGTTAATAAACTCTGAATTACCGATGTTATTTTCCCAGCCTGTAAATAATGTACCCCCTATTCTTACTTCCGGCTTAAACCCTTCTTTGTCCTGAGACATACTTAGCGATGTTATTAATAATAACATCGCTGTAATTGATAACAATATTCTCATAGCGTTTTAATTAATTAAATAAATATTTAGTCCGGCTACCCTTATTAACCGGATTCTTTTATTATACTACTATAGGATACTACACTAAATATGTTTTAATATATACAAACTTTTCACAAAATATAGAACTTCGTCTATCCTTACTTTCCCAAGAGTTGCAAATAAATCTTCGTTCTCGAGTCGTAGTTCCGCCTTGAAGAATTATCTGCTCTT
>JBHELA010000250.1:0-8666 GCA_041859005.1 Ignavibacteria bacterium | reverse complement strand
TCCTTTTTCAGCTTCTGAAGAATCTTAGCGAGCAAATCATGAGGAATATTATACTTTTCGGAAATATCACGAACTCTCGTCACTTCACTGCCTGAGCCAGCGAGATGCTTTAGCGCTATTAAAGAATATTCCAGTTTTTTTGAAAATTTAACCAATTGTTTTTTGCAAAGATTTAAAACAGGACTAATATAGTCGTATTTAAGAACAATGGAAGAAGAAAATAAATTCCTTGAAGGTACAACTTCTGATAGCGTGTGCAATGCGGGCAAGAACAGAAAGACAAAAATATTATTTGATAATTATTTTGTAGTCGGGTTCTTCTATATTTTTCTTATCTTTTTTAATCTTTTTCAGTTCTAAGATTCTTTCATTCGCTGTTACTTCCGCATCATGAATATCATGACCTTTAAGAATGAAACCCTGAGCATTTGCGCAAAGCGGTCTTTTATTATCGAGTTTGCAAGCGAATGAAAAGAAGACTGTTACTTTTTCAAAATCGTCAATGATTTTCAACTCATCATTGCTCACGGGAAACCTGAAAGGATTCCCTTCCGGATTAAACACAAAATCTTTTCTTTTATCTTTAAGCAAAACAAAACGATGATTAACAGCCCCTTTATCGGATATAACGTTCAAAGGATGCGAAAGGTAAAGCATGCCAAAGAAATAGCAAGGTGAAGAATATTTTTGAATAATATCATTATCAGCAACAAATTCAATTTCGAAATCAGATTTCCCGATATTATAAGAATTAACATGAATTAAAAAACCAGCAGGAGTTAACATGGTATCAAAGGAAAGGAAACCTTTGCCTGCAAATTGGTGGTTGCAAGAAATAATTTTATTGAAAGAAGTATTAATTCCTGATAAGCTAACGTTAAGATAATTTCTGTCGAACTTATCCCATATCTCAAAAAGAGTAGAAGAGGAATTAACTGCCGAAGCAAATCTTGAAAGCACGGTAAACTTTTCTCTTTCAGCTTTATCGATAGGTGTTTTTACTTTTCGAGATTTTTGGGGAGCAGGACTGACGAAATTTAATCTGCCTTTTTGCCTGAAAATTACTTCACCGACTTTGCCTCTGACTGCTCCGAGGTGTTTATCAATTACTTTTGCCATATAGAATATTTTTAATGAAAATTATTCAAATAAAAGCTAAAATAAAACATAATAAATTGGGGTTAAAGTCCGTTAAAGGATATAGCTGTCATGGGTGCCGGACTCAGGTTAGGAGTATATTATTAATGTTATATTAACGTTTGGTAAGCGTTTAAGAAGCGTATGGTAGGTAATTATATAACTGTTTTTACAGAATTTATCGAAGTGTCAAAAGAAGGAGTGAAAATGGCAATACCTTTATTTTGATTAATTTTCAGCATATTTTGATAAGCATACTTAGATTTTTAAGTGCATTTTTTGAATATTTTTTCACTAATAAAATAGTATATTTTTAGTAAAAAGTCAAGAAGATTTTTTAGATTTTTTAACGGAATTGCGAAGATATCATTGGTAACAGTCGGAAAATATTTCGGGCATATTAAACTTATTTATAATTCATTATTAATATTAAAATATTCTGAATTGTAAATTTTTCTTACTTGAAACAAATTACAAAATTATGTATTTTAATTGTTCGTGTAAAATACGCTCCCATCGTCTGGGGGTTAGGACACCACTCTTTCACAGTGAAAACACGAGTTCGATTCTCGTTGGGAGCGCGACTTTTTAAATCCTTGTAAGTTTAATTTATTTGCAAGGATTTTTTGTTTTGTGTGTGAGCAACAAAGTTCTTCTATTAATAATCTACTTTTACATCTCAATATTTTCATTGTGAATAAATTCACTAAATAGTTCAATTTTCAGGAACTTTATTGAAAAATATACTTGTTTTAGTCAATAATCTTGCATTCAATTAATTTGTATGTAGAATGCATATTTTTCCAACAACAATAAAAATGAGAAACTATGAAAAAACTATTTACACTTTTTGCATTATTGGTATTAATTGCCAATACATCCTTCTCACAAAATGTTAATGTAAATCCGGGCGGCGGGTCATATGCGACTCTTAAAGAGGCATTTGACGCGATAAATGCGGGCACACACACAGGTGCGATTACAGTTGACATCGCAGGGAATACTACAGAAACAGTTTCCGCTGTGCTTGATTCAAGCGGAAACGGGACATCAAGCAGTTATACTTCAATAACAATATCGCCCTCCGGAGGAGTACCGAGGACAATAACCGGAGCAATTTCCGGGCATTTAATAGCTCTTAATGGTGCTGATAATGTTACTATTAACGGACTCAATACAGGAGGAAATTCATTAACAATTTCCAATACTGCAACGGGAACGTCGAGCAGTATAAGATTAGTTAACGATGCTACAAAGAATACAGTTACAAACTGTACGATAACCGGCTCCGGAACAGTTACGGGCAGCGGGGTGATAGTCCTTTCGACGGGTTATGTAACAGGCAATAATAAAAACACTTTCAGCAACAATGATATTTCTGCCTCAGGGTCAAATTTACCTATTACGGGTATCTATTCTTTAGGGACGAGCACAACGGTTGATAATGATTCAAATACAGTTACTGGAAATAATATATACAATTTCTTCAGTGCAAGTTCAGTTTCCAATGGTATGAATATAAATACCGGAAATTCACATTGGACAATATCAAATAACAAGTTTTACCAAACTGCTTCAAGAACGTATACTACAGGTAATACGCATAATGGAATTGTGATTACCTCGGGTTCGGGGTATATAATAACGGGCAATACGATAGGATACGCAACATCCGGCGGCACGGGAACATATACTATGACCGGAACAATAGCGACAAGATTTATAGGAATAAATTTATCCGTAGGCACGACAACTGCCGTAACCTCTTTACAGGGTAATACTGTTACAGCAATCAGTCTTGCAACATCGAGCGGAGCGGCATCGTCAAACGGTATCCTATGCGGAATCAATATTACGGGAAGTGGTAATGTAAATATAGGGAATATAACACCGAATGTAATAGGAGGTGCATCCGGTACAGGACTGCTAACCGCAGTTCCCACAACAACACAGGGATTGATTGTCGGTATCAATACGTCTTCAACGGGAACAATCGTCATACAGAACAATGTAATCGGAGGATTTACTTCTTCGGGAACAACAGCCGCCGTTGCCGGCGGAGTAGCGGGAATAAACGTTTCGGGCAATGCAGCTTCAATGACAATTACGGGAAATACAATAGGTAACTCAACTGCGGAAAACATGAGGTCAGGGACATTAGGTCTAACGACAGGAAGCTCGATTGCTTCGGGGATATACCTTTCAAGCACACCGACAGTTTCGAATATTACAAACAACACAATAAGAAATTTTTCTTCTTACGGTACCGGATCTTCAGGGTATGTAAGAGGAATCTGGACTGCGACAGGAACAGGAAGTTTGGCAGTATATACGATTTCAGGTAATACGATTCACAATTTTACAACTAATTCCGCTTTAGCCACTTCAACTAACGGTTTCACATCAGCAAACGGAATAGCTCTTTCTATTGGAAATGCCGGGCTTATATCATCAAACACAATTTACAACATCTCTAATATAAATACAGGCACCAGCGGATATATAGTCACGGGCATAGGTATGGCAAATGGAACGAATGCAAAAGCAGAAAAGAATGTAATCTACGGACTATCAAATGCGAGTACTTCCAGCACAGTCACTACACCCGGTCTTGCTGCAGGGATATTAGTAAGGTCAGGAACAACATCTGATACAATTGTGAATAATATGATTTCATTAGGAGACGGACAGACAACGAACACTTCATTTATTGGTATTATGTGCAATCACGGTTCCACACCCGATCCCGTGAATTTTATTTATTACAATTCCGTATATATAACGGGAACGGTGTCATCCGGAGCACAACCGAGCATGGGATTTTTAAGAGGTGATTTCGGTGTCACAGCGAGAACACAAACGACTTTCGTAAAGAACAACGTATTCGACAATTCAAGAACGGGAGGTACAGGAAAACATTATGCAATAGCAAACAACTACGGAGCGGTAACGAGTTCAACAGGCTGGAGTACTGGATATTCAGATAACAACGTATTAAACTCAGCTGTTTCAACGACAATAGGATACTGGACAACAGACCAGACATTTGCCGGATGGAAAAGCGCTTCTATGTCAGACAATGCGAGTATATCAGGAATACCGATTACTTATTCAAATTTTGCAGCAGGTGATTTGAGATTAAATATGGGTGTAACGCCCACGCAGTTAGAATCAGGAGCGGCGACGATTTCAAGCATAACGACCGACATTGACGGATACACAAGACCAAAACCAGCACCGGTAAACGGAGGCGGAACAGCACCAGATTTCGGTGCAAGCGAATCAGATATGGTTCCTTTAGATTTAACAGGACCGAATATTTCATATACAGCATTAATAAACGGACCTGCAGCAACAAGCAGAACAATCAATAATTTTGCAACTATCACAGACTTAAACGGTATAAATGTAGCTCCCGGAACTAAGCCGCGAGTATATTATAAAAAATCAACCGATGCAGATGCATTTTCAGGAAACACATCCGGCGATAACGGGTGGAAATGGGTTGAAGCAACCAACGGAGCAACACCATTCAGTTTTGTAATAGATTACACAATAATTTTCGGGGGTTCCGTAACGGCAGGAGATATAATACAATACTTCGTCGTGGCGCAGGATTTATCCCCTGCGGCGAATTTATCCTCTAATCCTTCACTTGGGTTTACGGGTACTTCTGTGGCAAGTATAACATCTGCTCCGACAACACCGAATAGTTATAGTATTCTTTCTTCGTTTCCTTCAGTAGTTTACCTTGGAACAGGTGCAGGAACACCTAACTATACGAGTTTTTCGGGAGCGGCAGGATTGTTCAATGCAATAAATACAAATGTTATCGTTTCAGATGTTATGGTAATAGTACAGAATAACACAGTAGAAGACGGTACAGTATCTTTAAATCAATTTACTCCGGGATACAGAATTATAGTAGTTCCGGGAGCCGCAAGCGTATTTAAGTTTGAAGGTACAACAGCGGCGGCGAACGATGCATTGCTGGAATTTAACGGAGCGGACGATTTTATAATTGACGGAAGATTTTCCAACGGCGGAAATTATTTCAGGTTTATTAATAACAATGCAACTGCTTCAAACACGGGACCGATAATCAAATTCCAGAATGATTCCAGAAGATGCGGAATAGGAAATACAACGTTTGAAAGTAATGCTTCGGCATCGGCGAATCCTATGATTTTATTTTCAGGGACGACGGGTTTCTTAGGAAATGACAGTTTAGCGGTTGACAGCTGTTTATTTAAAAATTCTACAGGAACAAATCCCGGTTCATACTTCACTGCTATCGGTTCCACCGGTACATCTACAGGAGCCGCGAAGAACAGTGCGATAGCAATCATACAGAATAATTTTACGGGATGGTTAGCAACAAGCACATCAATAATAGATTTTTCAGCCGGCTCTATGGGAGATAGTTTGGTAATTGACACGAATAGAATTTATAACAATGTTACAATGACCACGCACTGGTCGGCTATAAAATTGACGGGAAATGGGAATAACTGTACGGCAAACTTCAACAGTATAGGGGGAAGCAATCCGGACAGGTCGGGAAGTCCGATATTAGCGTTAACCGGTATCACGATGATAGGGATTGATGTAAAATCGGGAAATACTATAACTTCTAATCTACAGGGAAATGTTATAGCAAATATATGTAATAATGCACCCGCTTCATTAATTTCAGGCATTACAAAAGGGATAAACATACAGGGCGGGAGATTAAATATAGGAACGCTCTTTGGAAATACAATTGGGGGCGGAGTAAATCCATGGGATACAGTAACAACCGCATACGATAACGGATGGATAGATGTTATAACTGCATCCTCATCTGATACAATTGTCATTTCAAATAATACAATCTCATACGCTAATTACTGGCGAAAACGGAATGACAGAAACTGCGCTATTAATATAGCCGGTACCTCCGGATCGTACATAGATGTTTACAATAACTCAATAAATAATATGAAGGGGAATGGAACCAGCAACTCTTCATCATTCCAGTTATTCGGTATAAGGTCAGCAAATACCGGTGCAAATACATTAATAAATGTACGAAACAATACAATACATACACTGTTTCATACAGGAGATACCGCAATTTCCGCCAACATCCACGAACCAATAGGAATTAATTTTGCCAGCGGAAATGCTACACAAACGTGTAATATTTTCAACAACAAGATTTACAATATACAAAGTAATTCAACGGGAACTACGGATACCGGTTCAACCTCCCCTATTGTTTCAGGGATAAAAATTAATTCAGCAACTTCAGCACTGAACATTTACAACAATGCAATTTCACTCGCAACACAAACGGGATTTCCGACCAGAATCTGCGGAATATATAACGCTGGGTCCTCAACGACACTTAACTGTAATGTATATTATAATTCAGTTTACATAGGCGGAACGGCGACGGGAACATCACCTAATACGATATCATACGCATTCGTAAGAAATACGTCGGGACTAACAGTATTGCGCAATAATATCTTCTATAATTCAAGAGGCGGAGGTGCAAGAAATATGGCAATAGGAAATCTGACCTCAACAAACTGGACAGACACATCATCGAATTACAATTTATTAGTTGCGAACAGTTCGACGCAGTGCGGAGAATTTACGGTAAACCCGGGATTAAATTTCACGGACTGGAAAACCAATTCTCTTGGCGATGCAGCATCTATATTCGAAACAACGACAAACCTTGCTCCATCGAATCTATGGACAAATACAGCAAATGCGAACTTATCGTTAATCAGTGCTCAATCGGAAGCATGGTTTGCAGCCGGAGCAGGAACGCCAATAACGTATCCCTCGGTAGGAAGCGATATTTCAGGAAATACAAGGTCAACTACAATTGTCGGCGGCGCGACGGACATAGGATGCAGTGAAATAGGGGCACCTTCAGCAACACCGCCTTCAGTTTCAAATACAATAACCGGTGACGGAACTTATGATTTCAATTTTGGCGGAAAAAGAATTGCAACAATAATATTCAATCCGGGAACTACAGGATATCCGTTTGAAATATCACTGAGACATTTTGGGGGAGTGAATCCTCCGGGAAGCACTTCACAGGAATTTACAAATTACTTTGACAGCATATTTGTGTCATCGGGTACACCCGGTACGCTGAACTATGATGCAAGAATGTATATTTACGGAAACATACTAAGAAATATTTCTGATATAACAAAATCCAGAATAGCTAAAAGTGGTGACGGAGGAATTACATGGACTCCACAATTAGTAAACGGCTCATATACTTCCGGAAATCCTTCATACTGTCAGGCAACGAATCTGAATTCATTCTCATTGTTTACAGTTACATCAGATGATTCACCTCTGCCGGTTGGTCTTGCTTCATTTACTGCCAATGTAACGGGACGTGAAGTAGCGCTCAAATGGATAACAGACGAAGAAGTGAATAATTCAGGTTTTGACTTAGAAAGGAAATCTAATGCAGATAACAACTGGATAAAACTTACGCATATTAAGGGTGCAGGTACAACGAATTCACAAACGATTTATACTTATAAAGATTTAAATATACCAACGGGTAAGTATAATTACAGGTTAAAACAAATAGACTACAACGGCAATTACGAATACTTAGAACTAAAAGGATTCGTTGATGTTGGAATACCAAAAGTTTATAACCTAAGCCAGAACTATCCGAATCCGTTTAACCCAACAACTAAAATAAACTATGATTTACCACTCGATAGCAAAGTAACGCTGAAGGTTTATGATGTAACCGGACGAGAAATATACACAGCATTAAATAATGTACAGGTACAAGCGGGTTACAACACCATTAATCTAAATTTCAGTAATTTCGCGAGCGGTATTTATTTCTACAGAATTAATGCAAAAGGAAGCAACGGATATGAATATATAATGACGAAGAAGATGTCATTGATAAAATAATTTTTCATAGCTAAGACATATTTACAAAAGCCCTGCAGGTTGATGACTTGCAGGGCTTTTTTTGTTTGTTTGGAGACATCCCGATTGACAGGGAATTCTTGTTGAGAGCGTGATAATAAAACCTTGTAAGTTTATGACTTGCAGGGCTTTTTTGATTTTGTGTGGAAATATCCCGAGTATTCCCATATTAATCGTAATCGGCAGTTTTAACTCACCGAGATACTTTATTTTTGAATATCTTTTTACGTAAAATCAAGAATATATGAATTAATTAGTAAGTTAAGTGTTAAAGAATAGAACATGTAAACGACCGAATCTACCTGAATGTATTAGGATAACGTAAGAGGATTAAAGTGACTTTCCAAACAAACAAAACATTTCCGTATGGAGATATTATATTTTAAATGAATTCTCCCGCAGAAAGTTAAAGGGCATAATAAATAAATATGTCGTCCCGATGGGACTTTAAAAACATAGAAATCAATAGCTATAAATATTTAGTCCTTACGGGACTTTATAAGTTTAAAACATTTTAAGATTGCGAAGCAAGCAGCGGGGAATTTACCCTGAGTGAC
>JBHELA010000188.1:0-8134 GCA_041859005.1 Ignavibacteria bacterium | reverse complement strand
AAAAACTGCGGAATACACTGAATATTTTTGAGATAATAAATCTGAAAAGGAAAACCTCTTTACAAACTTAATGATGCGGTGTGCATTTGGAACATGTACAAAATCGTAAAACTCTGTTTATACATCCTCTTATTCCTCTTTCCTAACTTATTCAATTTTTTAAAAAATGTCAATAAATAAATTCGGGGGGAGAGGGAAAGCTGCCTAACCCTTTTCCTTTATTCATTCTCACCACCTTATACTTTTCCATAACTTCTAAAAAATATTATTACTATTTTATGCTATGAAGAATAATAACAAATCAAATATTATTATCCCCAAAGATGATGATAGAGTACTTGAATCGCTCGTAAATTACATTGCTAAAGCTGAATCTATTGAAAAGGAAAAACTCTCTCCCGTTTTTAAGACTAATGACTTTTGTTTGTATAATGCTGATTGCCTCGCTGTTATGTCCCGATTTCCCGACAACTATATTGACATGATTTTCGCCGACCCTCCTTATATGCTTTCTAATAATGGTTTCACCTGTCATGCCGGTAGAATGGTTTCCGTGAATAAAGGGAAATGGGATATGAGCAAAGGTTTTGAAGAAGACTTTAAATTCCACGAAGCCTGGATTTCTGAATGTAAAAGAATACTAAAACCTGAAGGCACAATTTGGATTAGTGGTACATACCATAGTATATATCAGTGCGGTTATATTTTGCAAAAAGAAGGTTATCATATATTGAATGATATTTCCTGGTTTAAACCAAATGCCTCGCCTAATTTAAGTTGCAGGTTCTTTACTGCAAGTCATGAAACACTTATATGGGCGCGAAAAGATAAGAATGCAAAACATTACTTTGATTATAAAGCTATGAAAGAAGGGAGTTTTCCGAATGACTTTATAAAGAAACCTGATTTGCAAATGCGCTCTGTTTGGGCTATTCATCCACCAAAGAACGATGAAAAGAAATACGGAAAACATCCAACACAAAAACCTATTGATCTTTTAAAAAGAGTTATTCTTTCTTCGACTGGAAAGGACGCTATAATACTGGACCCATTTTGCGGAAGCGGTACGACCGGAATTGCTTCAACAATGTTAGGTAACAGAAAATTTATTGGAATAGAATTCGATGAGCAATATATTTCTACCACAAAGTCGCGTTACAACGATGTAATAAAAAGTAAAGATTCTCAATTAACTTTAATAAAGTAAATTATGCCTCCTGAAATAAATTATCAAGAATTTATGTCCGTAAGAAATAAGACCCTTTTAAAAGTGATACCAATTAATAATTCCTTTATTCTAGGAATTTATCAAGGTGGATTATCTGATTATGATTTATTAATTAAATTTAGGCAAAGAAGTGAAACTTCTCAATCTGGTTGGTCTCGTATTAGAACACCGAAACATATTCACTGGACTGTTGATTTACTTATTAAGATGAGCCATTATCCAGAAATAGCACAAGACTTTCTTGATTTTTTGATAACGATATGGAATAACACAAGTCCAAATACTAACGAAGAAGAAAGGAATGCATCATTACAGATTGATAATTTTATTAGAGACAATATTGAAGAAATAAATAGATTTTTAGACCTAAATACAAAAGGTGAATACAGTATAAATTTCTTAATTATTTTGTCTAAGTTATTGATGCAGCAGGAAAAGAACAATAATAGTGATGCATATATGTTTATACAATTGTTAGAAAAAATTAGAGATGGTGGCGATATTTTTAGTGTTATTTCTAAAGCAACCCATAACGGAAGATGATCACCAAAATTACTGCAATCCGGAATTTAAATAAATTCATCGGAAGGGATTTAGTCGTACTCGCAAATAAATTTGGGATTACTACATATATTGATGGTCATCAAAATAAAGGCTGGAAAGGTCTAACACTTGAGCGACTTGCAGGATTAACAACAAATAATATACAAGCACCAAATGGTCTTGGTTTTGAATTGAAGTCAACTGCATATATTGTTAAAGAAGGTATATATAAACCCAAAGAAACAATGGCTATAACAATGATAAACCCTGAGACATTAAAGAGAACTCCTTTTTACACAAGCCATTGCTGGGAAAAACTAAAATCAATAGTTTTTTGCGCTGTAAGCTGGCATGGAAAACATATTGAGAAATCAGAATTATTAAAAGTAACCTCATTCGATTTCCTCGAAGAAAAAGAACTAATAGATGAAATAGAAGCAGACTATGAATTCATTAGAAATAAATTAATTCAAACAGGTTTCATATCCCTAACTGGAAAAGATGGCAAATGGATTCAAGCAAGAACAAAAGGACCAGGTCACGGATCTATATCTCGTGCTTTTTATGCAAGAAAGAACTTACTAAACGAAATTTTCAATTTTGAATGATGTAAATCATAATATTTATTATTCAATTAATTTTATTACGAAATAAATCTTAAAGAAAAGAATTGATATGACAAAAGACAAATTCTTAAGAATGTCACATGCTCACATTGGAATGTTAACACTAAAAGCCTATACGCTTCAAGTGATGTATGAAAATAACAAAGTATTTTTGGAAATTTATTTAAAAGACAAAATTGAAAAAGATGTTGAGGAAATTAAAAAACTAAAGGATGAATATGATGAAGAAATAATTGACTTATTTTATGAAGATATAGGTGATTATAACCATTTTTCAAATGAAACAAGCGAGGTATTAAGCCACTATATGATGGTAGCATTATACTCTTATTATGAAATTGCACTGAAAAATATTTTGAAGCTAACTAAAAAGTTAAAACCAAGCGAGTTGAAATCCCTTTACCTTTTTAGAAATGTAAAATCAATTTTAAAAACTAAGTTTGGTGTAGAATACGAAGATAGAAAGAAATCAAGTTTCTTGCTACTTGATGAACTAAGAATAATTAATAATTGTATCAAGCACGGAGGTATAGTAGACGACAATCTTCATGCTGCTAATAATGAATGGAACATTGATCAAGAATTTGGTGATTTAAGCGGACATTATATAAAATTCGAACATGTACCTTCAGTTTATCTAGAAGAACTAGTAAGTGAAATATCAAATTCATTATAATTATTTGTTGTTATTTAATTTAGAATTCAATTAAATATTAAGTAAATAGTATAGCTATGGCAAAAATCACAGAAGTAAGACTAACATTAGCAGCATTTATCTATGGCATTGAAATAGATTTAAAAGAAATTATTAAAAAATATATTATCCCCTTTCAAGGTGATTTAGATTATATTCAGGATTCTGAGAAGGAAACGATAGTATTAGAGAGATTTAAATTAGAAAATCCTGGGTTAGAATATAAAAACTGTTTAATAAATACAGTTGACTATATTGATTTCGGTGATACATTTATTGTTTTGAAAAAACATAGTGTTTTTCTTCAGAAACAAACAACTGACTATTTAAATGATATTTATAATGACTTAGTTACTATTATTCCAATAAGAAATAGAGTTATGCATACAAGACCGTTACTAAGTGGTGATTTTACTACAGTATACGACTTTATAACTAAATTAAAACCGAATAACCCCATTGATTGGAAAGTAACTCTTGATACAAGAGATTCAATTGAAAAGGATCCATCCTATGTTTTAACTTTAAAATTTCCTATTCAATCTTTTTCTGCAAATACAAATTCAGTAATTCATAATTTACCTTGTCCAGATTTTGATGAAACTGGTTTTATTGGTCGACTTAAAGATATAGATGATGTGAAAAAATTAATATTAACAAACAATGTTGTAACAATATTAGGTGATGGAGGAATAGGTAAATCCGCTTTAGCAATTAAAGTCGTTTATGATATCCTAGATATGAACGATAATTGTCCTTTTGAACTAATAATTTGGACAACTGCTAAAACCGCTACATTAACCGCAAAGGGAATAGAAAGCATTTATACGACAATAAAAGACTATACTGGTTTAATAAATGAAATCTCAAAAACATTTGATGAAGAACAAAATGAGAACAAGAATGAATTAATTTATGAGTACTTAAGTTTGTTCAAAACTTTATTAATTATTGATAATCTAGAAACAATTCATAACGAGGAGGTTAGAGATTTTATAAGAGAAGCACAAACTCATTGTAAGATTTTAATAACATCTAGGATTGGTCTTGGGGAATTAGAATATCCTCGGAAATTAAATGGTCTGTCAGAGTCTGATTCAGCAAAACTTATTCGTGAAATTGCTAGAATAAGAAATAGCGAAACCCTGATGAAATTACCACAGAGAAATCTTGTTGAAATTTCAGAAAAGTTATATTTCAATCCTTTAGCATTGAAATGGTTTGTTAGTACTGTTGAAACAGGGATATCTCCAACGGAAGTGTTAAATAATAAAGATAATTTACTAAACTTCTGTTTAACTAATGTATATGAAAAATTAAGCGAAGGTGCTATAACAATTTTAAATACTATTAGAGCATCAAGACGAAAGCTCACAACAGGTGAGATTATATATTTATCGGAACTAGAGCCAATAGAGGTTAGAAAATTCTTAATCGAATTGTTCAAAACAACTTTAATAAGTAGAGAAATTGCGGATGTAAATAATTTAGAAGAGGTTTATCATTTTATTTCCGATTTTGCTAAAGATTTCCTATCCAGTAATTATCCTGTCCATCAAGAATACATTGTTTTAATTACAAGGCGATATAAGGCATTAGAAGATGGTTTAAAGGATATAAAGAAGTATAGTAAATATAATGAATTTTCAATCAATGCGATTTCTTTTGAGACTCCAAATCAAAGAATTGCTGCTAAGTTCTTATCAGAAGCATTAGTCTTATCAAAGACTAAGGATTATAAAGGTGCACTTGTAAAAGTTAAAGAAGCAAAAAACATTGATTCAAATTATTATGAAGTATATAGGGTAAGTGCGTTTATTAAAGCCACTCAAGGGGATATACTGGGAGCAGAAGAGGATTATGAAATTGGTTTAGAAATAGCTCCTGATAATCTTCGATTACTTTATTATTATGCTAACTTCTTGATTTATTCAATCGAAGATAGCAGCAAAGCTTTTGTATATGCTCAGAAAGTTTATAATCAAAAGCCTAATCATCCTTATACTTCGTTTTTGCTCGCTCGTTGCCATAATCACAACAAAGATTATGCTAATTCTATACAAATTCTTAAAAGCTTAATAACTAAAGGCAATTTAGACTCTAAAAACAAAAGAGTAGCATATACAGAATTAATCTCAACATATGGACATTATGCAAATAGTTTATTAAAATTTGAAACTGATATTGAAAACGCTATAAATCATTATAAAAAAGCAATTAATGAATTTGATTATTGTGTTTCTAATAATATTATGGATTATAAATTACTTAAAAATTTTGTTGATATTGTTTTTAGTTACATCATCACTTTACCTGCTACAGAAATTGATAATAACAAGAAATACTTGAAAAGTGTATTAACTAAATTTGAAAAGCAAATTTATTTGACTCATTTGTCTGCAAAATTATTTGTAAAATATTCTGAAAAATTTAATGATTATGATTTTCAGCCAAATATTGCCATCCAAAATAATAATGAAACTTTGATAGGAAATATTGGTTCATTTAATCCAACATTAAATTTCGTTTTTATAGAAACAGATAATAAGAAGTATTATGCGAATAGAGGCGACTTTTCAGAAATTAAAAAATTTGTTGAATGGAAAAGCCTTCAAAATGGTCAACTTGTGTCTTTTGAAATAGGTACAAATCCACAAGGTGAATGTGCCAAAAATATTAAATTACTAAAGTTTAATTGAATATAACAAAAACTAGCATTATCTCACCTTCCCAAGCTCCGCTTGGGAAGGAAGAACAATCCCCCATCCTTACTAAAAATTTACCTTCTCAAACTCACGTATCCTCGCCTCCAGCTTCTCGCACTTATCCTTCACGTATGTCCTCTCGTCACTCACACTATTAAAATCCATTCCATTATCCTCCGCCAGACATAATGCCCGCATTATCATCAGCTCTGTTTTCATCTCCGGCATAAACGCCTCCGTCTTATCTGCCATTTCGCCCTTGTCCTTACTCATTCTCTTTTTCATATATTTATTAATTGATTAAAAATTTTTTCCTCCTTCCCAGGCTCCGCTTGTGAATAAAATATCACCCCTTCATTCCCTCTTCAAGCAGCTTTACCTTTTCAATAAAATCGGGGAAATTTTCGGCGTGGATTTGGTTGCCGAGTTCGGCGACGGATTTTATATCTTTCTCACGGATTTTCCAGAGGGGATGGCGCTCCGTTGCGGTTTCGTCCTTGCCGGGTATCCAGAGGAATAAGTCGTTGGGGAGGCATTTTAGTATGTTGCAAAGTTTTTCGATTTGAGAGGGGGATATGGCGGTCATTTTTTCAGCGGCAATCCTCACCGCGACGTTTCTGGAAAAGCCGTTTTTTAGTAAATAGGCGGATGGATGCGCTATCCCGCGCAATTTCATAAGGTTTTTAATGTTGTATTTCAGCATAGTATCTCCTTTTTTTCAAAACTATATAATAACTTTTAAATATGCAACGTATATTTCATTCTTTCATACTTTCCGATTAAGTCATAAGATTTTCCGATTAAGTCATGCGATTTTCCAATTAAGTCATATAATTTTCCGATTAAGTCATGCGATTTTCCGATTAAGTCTTACAGCTTTCCGATTAAGTCATACGATTTTCCGATTAAGTCATTCGATTTTCCGATTAAGTCATTCGATTTTCCGATTAAGTCATACGACTTTCCGATTAAGTCATACGATTTTCCGATTGAGACATGCAGCATTCAAATCATATCTTACATCCAATTTCTCACAAATGAAAAAGGTTATTACTCCTTACGGAATAATAACCTTTTGTTTAATCGTCTTAAATTCTAATCTTTTCTGCCACCCATTATCCTCAGCAGGAACAGGAAGAGGTTTATGAAATCGAGATAGAGCATCAGCGCACCGAATATCGAGGCTTTTCTGCCTTCTTCGCTTTTTGAATCCGTGAACATCCCCATGTTCTTGATTTTCTGTGTATCCCATGCAGTCAGACCGACAAACACCAGAACCCCTGCGTATGAAGTAAGCCAGTAGATTGCCGAACTGCCTATGAAAATATTAACAACGGATGCGATTATGATTCCTATTAAGCCCATCATAAGAAACCCGCCGAAGCGTGAAAGGTCAATCTTTGTGATGTAACCGAATACGCTCGTGCCCGCAAACATAGCGGCACACGTGAAGAATGTAAGGAATATAGAGCTTTCCGTGTAAACCAAAAACAATGTCGAGAATGTAACGCCCGTCAGCAGTGAGTAAACGAAGAAAAGTCCGACAGCTACGAAAGAATTAATCTTTTTCATGAGAAAAGACATTCCGAGCACAACGGCAAACTGAACGATGATTATTCCCCAGAAGAGCATTGGATTTGCGAGTATAACGTTTACGAGCGATGAGCGTCCGATACCGAAAGCCGCGACTGCCGTGAGTCCGAGTCCGAGCGT
Source organism: Ignavibacteria bacterium (assembly GCA_041859005.1). Lineage (GTDB taxonomy): Bacteria > Bacteroidota > Ignavibacteria > Tepidaquicellales > Tepidaquicellaceae > CAIKZJ01. Next base: position 625 of record JBHELA010000188.1, on the reverse strand, counting down.
CATCCAGTTGTAAACAGAAAGCATAAACCTGCGGACCATTTCGTTGGTCTGCTCCTCTGTGACGGGTCTTGTCTGTACGTATTGATTATTAAAGTTATCCATGTTTGAATTTATTTTATTGTTAGTATCATTAACAAATTTTATAAAGTATAAGTTTTATTTCAAGTTAAAGAAAAGATTAACTTTTATTTGATATTAGAAAAAATTTCTTTTGCTTTCTTTCTGACATTCTTTCCGTTTATAGATACTATAACGTACTCATCATTCTTTATTTTTTCCTTTACCATTCGCTTGTGAGCAAGCAACATTCCCTTTGTAATCTTTTTCTCTAATTCTTTATGTCTTTGTAATGCTGTCATATATAGTTTATTTAACTAATATTATCACTATTAAATTATAATTTCTATCCCTTTGCACCGTAGTTAGGAGCTTCTTTTGTAATCTTAACGTCATGAGGATGACTTTCCCTCAAGCCGGAATTTGTTATCCTTGTGAACTTTGTCTTTGCTCTCATTGCATTAATATCCTTCGCTCCGCAGTATCCCATCGCGGCACGCAGTCCGCCTATAATCTGATAGATAGTATCTTTCAACGGACCTTTGTAAGGGACTATTCCTTCGATTCC
>JBHELA010000398.1:0-25269 GCA_041859005.1 Ignavibacteria bacterium | reverse complement strand
AACGCAAAGCCCGCAAAGAAAGCAAAGGTCGCAAAGAGAGCAAAAGAATTTTTTATTTATTAAAATTGTAAATATTTAGAGTTTTTATTTTGTAAAAAGTTTGTTTTTATTACAACATTTTTACGGATAGTAGCACAGAGATAATCACGGAGCACACAGAGATTATATAAGAATAAGTGATAGATTCAAGAGATTTTACCGCAAGGGACGTCCGCCCAATCCTCCCAACAAGACGGCGGATCTGCGACAAGACGGCAGATCTGCGACTCGAAGGCAAAGGATACAAAGAAGGCAAAAAACTATTCATTTGTGTGAAAAATAATGATAATCAGTAAGTTTTTATATTGTAAAAAGTTTGTTTTTATTACAACATTTTTACGGATAGTAGCTCAATGTCCAAAATAATTATGATAATGAAAGAAAATTGAACACGAATTTTCATGGATTAAACGGATTATCGCTGATTTCTTGAAGGTTGCACAGTTATCTTAAATATAGTGATAAAGAACTTTTATTTTGTTTTAGTTTTATTTTGGACGGTTGCGGGGCGAATCAGAATAATTAAAACAACATCGTGGAACAAAATAATGAAAAAAGTGTTCAAATAACGAAGGATTGGGAAGAAAATTATACATATTTGAGTTGAATTTTTGCTATATTCAGAGTATTTTAAAAAGTAAATAAAAGAAGGAGTTAAATTGACAAAACTACGTTTAGCAGTACTCGCGGTTTTGTTTTCATTCACGTTTAGTGGTGTGTTTGGTACAACATATTCGAGCAGTAGTTCGAATTCTACAACTGAACAGACTTCTAATCAACAAAAGAAGAAAACAAAGAAGAGTACAAAGAAGAAGAAATCTTCAGGAAAGAAGAAATCAACTTCAAAGAAGAAATCGACTTCAAAGAAGAAATCTTCGAAGAAGAAATCGACAAAGAAGAAATCGACAAAGAAAAAGAACACAAAGTCAAAAGGCAAGAAAAAGAGTTCAAAGAGAAAGACGACCAGAACCACAACGACTACTCCAAGAACATACACGCCAAATGACAACAGCGGAAACACGTACACTCCGCCTAAAAAGTATGATCCTGAAAAGAAGGACTCAGAAAATAAAGGCAGAGAATACAACCGCGAAGAGAAGACCACTGAATCTCCTGTAAAGAAGGAGCCAAAGAAAGAAGAGAGCGGAACAAATTAATCAGTACTTCTCCGATTTCGAGAAATTAAAAGCCCGTCATAAGACGGGCTTTTTTATTGCATAAATCCTATATTGAAATATATAGATAAAATTATAGAAAATTCGATAAATTTTCGAGCGATATATACGCAAAAACAAATGTGAAAATATGGGAAAATCAGGGCAATAATTATTTTCTGTATTTAATGTAATTTTTTAATTGTTTATATTTAACCTTTATGTTTTTATGAGAATTAGTATAAACTGGATTAAATCATTAATACCCGGACTTGAAATAAAGTCTTATGAAGACCTATTCAAAAAAATGATTGATGCAGGTCTTGATATAGAATCGATCGAAAACGAAAAGGATACTTTTTCTAATTTTGTAGTCGGGGAAGTACTCGAGACTGCAAAACATCCTAATGCAGACAAACTTACATTATGCAAGGTTAATACAGGAAGCAGTGTACTTTCCATAGTATGCGGTGCACCTAATGTTGAAGCAGGTCAGAAAGTATGTGTTGCAAAAATAGGCGCAGTTATCCCCAATGGCGGTTTTGAGATAAAAAAGGGGAAGATACGAGGGGAAGTTTCTGAAGGAATGATTTGCGCTGAGGATGAGCTAAATCTTTCTGATGATCATAGTGGTATTCTGATTTTAAAAAATGATGCTATGCCCGGTACTGATTTTTCGGATTATTTAGGATCGAATGATTGTTTTGTTGAGATTGGTGTAACGCCGAACAGAGGAGACCTCTTTTCACAGATTGGAATGGCGCGTGAAATAGCAGCAACATACTCGTTAAAAGCAAAACTACCTGATGTACGAATTGAGGAATCAAACGAATTTTCAAAAGATTGTATTGACATAGAGATTCAGAACGATGAATTCTGCAAAAGATTCACGGGCAGGGTAGTAAAGAATGTTACAGTGAAAGAATCTCCCGAATGGCTGCAAAAGGCTATTAAATCGGTCGGACTCAGACCTATCAATAACATTGTTGACATTACGAATTTTGTTATGATGGAAACAGGGCAGCCGCTGCATGCGTTTGATTACGATAAGATTGCGGGCAAGAAAATAATAATAAAGACTGCTAAAGAAGGCGACAAATTTACAACTCTCGATTCAAAGCAAAGAATACTGAATGATAAATCACTAATGGTCTGCGACGGTGATAAGGCATCAGCGATTGCGGGGATAATGGGCGGTGAATTTTCGGAGATTTCAGTGAATACAAAGAATGTACTTATTGAAGTTGCATATTTTGATCCGGTAGCGATAAGAAAGAACTCGAAGAAGCTCGGACTACAGACGGATGCATCCCAGAGATTTGAGCGGGGAGTGGATATTGAAAATATTCCATACGTATCTGACCGTGCAGCGTCATTAATGCAGGAAGCAGCAGGCGGTACAGTTTTAAAAGGAATCGTAGATGTATATCCGAATAGATTTGAACCTTTAACTGTACACATAAGAAAAGAGCGCTGCGACAGAATTACAGGAGTAGAAATTCCGGAAGAAGAAATTAGAAGGATGCTTGAAAGCATAGAAATAACTTTTGTGAGAAAGGAAGATGACAAACTTTATTTCAGAATACCTGAATTCAGGAGAGAAGACTTGCAGAGAGAAATTGATTTAATTGAAGAAGTTGCAAGACTTTACGGATATTCGAAAATTGAGAATGATTACAGGTTCCTACTGGATGTTTCGACACATGTTGATTATAACGATAAATACCAGAAATTTATTAACATTATTAAAGAGTATTTTATCGGAAGAGGATTCAATGAGATAATAACATACACTCAACAGGATGACAATAAGATATCAGGATTCGGAATAAAGCCTGTTTTGATTGAGAATCCAAATTCCGTACTAATGAACTCGATGCGTGTGAATCTGTTATACGGGATGCTTACTACAATCACAAACAACGTAAACCTTTTAGGGAAGGATGTGTCTCTAAAGCTTTTTGAAACCGGGAAAGTATTCAAAGATGCAGCGGATAAGTTTGAAGAAGAAAATCATGTATGTTTTGGAGTGAGCGGTTTATACGACAACAAATCTTTTGAATTGACGGATAGGGATTTTGACCTGTTCGACCTGAAGGGTGAACTGCAAATGTTTCTGTCAAAATTGAATATTGAAAGTAATGAATTAATTTATTATAATGTAGAGGATGAAGTTGGCTGTTTTGATGTTTTTCTAAGAAAAGATAAGATAGGCAGGATTTATGTTATCGATAAACAAAATCATGCGGGATTTGAATCAGAAAACAGCATTTTTATAGCAGAGCTCGATGCAAAGATACTGTTTAAGAAATCAGTAGGCGAGAAACGTTATAAAGAGGTATCTAAGTTTCCTTATGCCAAAAGAGATCTTGCATTATTACTAAGCAGGGAAGCAAATTATGAACAGGTATTGAAGGTAATAAATGAGTCAGGAGGAAATTATCTGAAGAAGGTTGAGTTGTTTGATGTTTTTGAGGATAAGAAATTAGGTGACGGAATAAAGAGCATGGCATTTTCACTTGAGCTCGGTTCGCAGGAAAAAACACTGACGGATGAAGAGGTAACAAAGGTTATAAACAAGATTGTTAAAAATTTAGAGAATAAGCTCGGAGTAAAATTAAGGTCAAATTAAATTCACAGAATGGACAGTAAATCCGAATTAAACAGAGAAGAAATAATAAAACTGGAAGGGCTTCTGGCAGTATCGTACGAAAGTTTATCCAACAAAGTCAGAGGACTGATAGAAAAATACAACAATGCCAGTACTGAGAATCATTCGTTGAAAGAAAACATAAAAGACCTGAACAACAAGATAACAGAATTAAAACTGCAGTTAAACAAATTAGACTCGGATACAATAAATAAGGATAAAGAAATATCCGAATTAAAAAGCATGCTGTTAAACTCCGAAAATGACAACACGAGTATAAGAGATAAAGAGTTAGTAAAATCGAGATTAAAGGAATTAATCTCGAGAATTGATGTTCATTTAGAACAATATGAAGATCAGTCAAAAGATTTTGAAGACTGAAAAAAGGCTGGTAAACTAAAAAATCAAAATGAAAAATTCAGGTATTAAAGTAAAAATATTTAATAGTGACTATAACCTGCTGGGTGAAAATCCGCAGGAAGTGGAAAGATATGCCAAGTATGTAGATATGATCATGCAAAGGATAAACTTTCAATCACCAAATACTTCCGCGGAGTCGATAGCGGTAGTAACTGCATTGAATATTTCGGAATCATACTTTAAGGAAAAGGATATGAGAGCAGATATCGAGCAATCATACATAGCAAACCTGAAAACAAGTACAGAAAAATTTGAATCATTATCAAAACTTATAGACAATAGTCTGTAGTAGTTCTTTTAAATAATATACAATATTGATTTTAACCGCAAGCCAGCCGAAAAAATCAAACATTATATAGAACCATCAAATTTCTAAAAGCTGGGAGGTTAGCTCTCACAGGTGTTAGGTCAGGCCTTATTCCTTCGGGAAATGTTCTCTGTCTGAGGACGGAAAAAGGACAACATTGGAAGACCGCGACACTTTGGCGCCCCCCACTGTTTGCTACCAAGGTTTCTATATAACCTTTGACGGTGACTTGCGGTTTTTATTTTTAATAAACAACATTTAAAAACAATAATAACATAATAATATGCCGGAAATGGAATTATACATATTGCTTCCAATTTTAGTAGCTTTATGCCTTATTACGTTTTTCCTCGGATGGTACATTCAGGTAAAGATAAATAAGGGTAAAGTTGACGGAGCAGACAACGTTGCGAAAAAAATCTTAAAAGATGCAGAAACAAAATCAACTGAATTAATATCAGAAGCGGAAAAAAGAGCAAAGAACTTCAGAATAGAAGCAGAAAAATCAGCTCACAACCTGAAGAAGGAAAAACTTTTAGAAGTGAAAGATGAATTCTACAAGCGCAAACAGAAGTACGACGAGGAAGTAAGGTCAAGAGAAAAAGAAATTGGCGAGATAGAAAAAAGGATTAAAGCTGAAAAAGAAACAGCCGAAAAAATAAAGAATGAACTTATTACGAAGGAAAAAAATGCACAGCAGTCACATGCGGAATACACTACAAAGCTAAAAGAATTTACGGAAAAGAAGAATCAGGTTGACAAAATGGAAGAAGAAGTTAATAACCTGATAAATGAACAGAAATCAAAGCTTCAAAGAATATCCGGTCTAAGCGAAGAAGAGGCAAAGAATCTGCTTTTCGATTCATTACTAAACAAAGTGAAGCTTGAGTCAGCTCAGAAGCTTCAGGAAGTCAGAGAGCAAACAAAACTTGATGCCAATAAGATTTCGAAGAACATAGTTATACAGGCAATACAAAGGTCAGCAGTTGACCATTCAGTTGAAACAACGGTTAGCGTTCTTCAGATATCTTCGGATGAGCTGAAGGGAAGGATAATCGGAAAAGAAGGAAGGAACATCCGAGCTTTCGAAGCTGCGACCGGAGTAGATATAATCGTAGATGATACTCCTGAGGCAATTATCATATCAGGTTTTGATCCATTCCGCAGGGAAATTGCGAGGATAGCAATGGAGAGATTAATTACAGACGGCAGAATTCATCCTGCAAGAATTGAAGAAGTTGTTCAGAAGGTTGAAAAGGAACTGAATGAAGAGATAATAAGGGTCGGTGAGCAGACGATACTTGACATGGGCATGCAGGGAGTAAACAGGGATATTGTAACACTTATCGGAAGGATGAAATACCGTTCGAGTTATGGACAGAATGTACTTAATCATTCTATTGAAGTTGGACATATTGCAGGAATCATGGCCGCAGAACTCGGACTTGATGCACAGATGGCAAAACGTGCGGGTCTGCTGCATGATATAGGTAAAACCATTGACAGGAGCATAGAAGGACCGCATTCAATACTCGGATATGAGATTGCAAAAAGATGCAAGGAGCATCCGATTGTCTGCAATGCAATAGGTTCGCACCACGACGAGATACCTATGGAGCATCCTATTGCTGTTCTTGTACAGGCTGCTGATGCTATCAGCGGAGCAAGACCGGGTGCGAGAAGGGAATCGGTTGAAGCATATTCAAAGCGACTTGAAAAGCTCGAGGCGATAGCAACTTCATTTGAGGGAGTATCGAAGACCTATGCAATTCAGGCAGGCAGGGAAGTGAGAGTAATAGTTGAGCAAGAAAAAATAAGTGATATACTTCAGGATCAACTCGCTGAGGACATAGCCCAGAAGATTCAGGAAGAAATGGAATATCCAGGACAGATAAAAATTAATGTAATAAGGGAAAGAAGAAGTATTGCTTATGCAAAATAAAATAAGTAATATAGGTTACTAAATACATATATCATGGGAATAAAGTTTAAGGACAAAATACTAATCGGTATTACTGGCGGAATAGGTTCGGGCAAGTCTGAGGTATGCAGACTGCTTTCGAAGCACGGCTACAAAGTGTTATTTGCAGACCTTATTGCGAAAGACCTTTACAAGAAGGATAAAAATCTCGCCCGTAAAGTGGTAAAGGCTTTTGGCAAAGATATATTAAATTACAAAGGCGTAATAAGTCTGTCAAAATTAAAAGAAGTTGTGTTTGCGAACAAGAATAACTTCGGAAAAATTAATGAAATTGTCCATCCGACAGTTATAAAGCATCTGATGGAATCGATAAAGGGTGCTAAGCAGAAAATTATTATAATAGAATCTGCACTCGTATTTGACACAGCATTCCACAAGTATCTGGATTACGTAATAATGGTTTATTCGAACAAGAAGAACAGGCTGAACAGAATAATGTTAAGGGACGGTGCGAAAAAGAAAGACATTGAAAGAATCATGAGTTTTCAGATAGACGAGAAAGAAAAAATAGAGAAATCGGATTTTATAGTTGTTAATAATAAACCTTTAGAAGATCTTGAAAAGGATGTGGAATTTCTGAGTAAAGTTTTAAATCTGCTGAAGTGAGTTTTATTATTTCTTAAGAATTCAACAAATAGAGTAAGAAATTATACTTGATTATTTAATTTTTATTTATGAATTTAAATTTAAGGATATAAAAGTTGAAAAAGTATTAGAGCACTATTTGCAATTTTTGTAACTCAACATCAGTATATTAAAGTAATTTTTAAAAACATAAAATTAGGAGGTAACAATGAGAAAGTTAGCACTTCTTTTAGTATTCGTACTTTTGCCATTCATTACTAATTCGCAAGAAGTACCAAATGCGATCAATTATGTTGGTCAAAGTACGGGCTCATCCAACACAGAAGGTGTTAAGGGTGAAAACACACTTCCACAAAAATTTTCCGATAGATATTATCAACTCAATGCACAAATGCGTGCATTAAAGGAATCGGGAAATACTGTTGGAAGTAAATTTATTGAGATTCAGAAGCAAATTGATGCTGAAACCAAACAAAGCGTAACTGAAGAGGGAAAGCATAATGGTACAATAATTCAAGCTGCTGAATATCAGGAGTTTGATGCGATTGGCAATACAGCTGTACTTACTAAGGTCGGTATGAAAGGTATAGCAACTGCAACCGAACAGAGGGGATCTAATGCAGGGAAAATATGGGCTGTTGCTGGTTTTCAGGGAACAGGGTCATCTTCAAGTCCTGATTCATTAAGAGTCCTTTATTCAACAAACGGAGGAATTACTTGGGTACTTTATGCAAATGTTACTTTAGGGGGGACAGATAAGATTAATACCGGCGAAATTGACTGTGAAATAATAGAGAATACAACTGGAGATAAATTTCTTCATGTTGTTTACGGTCTTAGAGCAACAGGCGGTACCGGAAGATACTTTGCAGGGGGGTTAACATTAAACATAACAGCATTTGCTGGAACAGGGTATGCATTCTCATGGCCGGGTAATGATGCTACATTAAGATATTATATGCCAAGGATAACATCTGATAATGCATCTTATCCGAGTAATGCATGGATATATGTGGCAATATCGTTTGATTCATTAGGGCGTAATGTTCAAAAGCTTGTTAGATGCACTTCGCCATATACTACTACTCCGACATGGACATATAAAGCAGATAAGATATATTGGGGGCAGGGCGGAGTAGGTGAACCGCAAAGGAAATTATTTACTGATATAGCGTATTTTAAAAATGGAGCAAATGATTCGATTATAGTATCATATAGCGGTGTACCGGACAGTACAAAAATATTCTTTTCGAAAATGGATATTTCAGGGATATCACCTTCAGTAGCAGGACAGTTTATTGGATTTGTAGGCGGCAGTGAACCAGACAATTTCAAATATCATGCAAGGTTATCCTCAAATGGTGTGGATAATGGCAGTATCTTTTGTATATTTAATCAGTCAGGTACAACAGACGGAGTTAAATATTTCAGGACAACAAATTACGGCAATTTCAATGTTATAAACCAGAGTGTGATATGGACTGCGGCAAATGGAGTATCGAATCCAGATATGATTGGTGTTAGAGGAGGAAATACACACAGATTCGGGTTTTTCTTCTGGGGTGCGGCTGACTCACTTAAATATGTATCAGTAAACGCAACAGGAGGATTTACAACTAATTCTGCAAAAATGAACGGTGTAAACCTAACAACCGGTGCATACGCACCTGCAGTTGGATTAAGGTATGTTAACGGGGACAGCTGCTTTGCTTTGTATTCAGCTTCAGGTCCGGTTAACGTATGGGCTGCAAGCGGATGTTCGGGAGCGATTACCAGCGTAGGAAATACAGAAACACCTGTTTCGTTTAAGTTATCACAGAACTATCCTAATCCTTTTAATCCAGTTACAAAGATTGCATACGCATTACCTAAGTCTGGATTGGTTACATTAAAGGTATATGATATACTCGGAAAAGAAGTAGCTACACTTGTAAATGAAGTAAAGAATACAGGAAGTTATTCGGTTGATTTTAGTGCTTCAGGAATAACAAGCGGAGTATATTTTTATAAACTTGAAAGTAACGGATTCAGTGACATAAAGAAGATGATGCTCATCAAATAAAAATGAAGAGATAGCAGAAATTATTGAATTGCTTGAAAGCCCGCAGAACATAAATTAACTGCGGGTTTTTCATATACATTAAATAAGAATCGATACAAACAGATTTTCTTTTAAATTGATTATTCTTTGCAATATGATTAATTTTACAAAATAAATGAAATAAGAAAGGGGGCATGTCTTCCACGGTAATGAAGCTGCAAAATACGGCAGCAGTAATAATGTATTAAATGACAAAGTTCTAGTTCTGAATCAGAATTATGAACCTGTAACAATATGTAATGTGAAGCGTGCTATAGTATTATCTTATCTGGGGAAAGCTGAAATCGTTTATACTCAAAACGGGACAAAAGTACATACTGTTTACAGGAGTTTCGACTGTCCGAGTATAGTAAGGCTTTCGCTTTTTGTCAGAGTACCTTATAAGAAAATTATTTTATCGAGAAAAAACATTTTACGCCGAGATAACCACAGATGCCAGTACTGCGGTTCTGTTGTTAATCTGACAGTTGATCATATTATCCCAAAGTCACGCGGCGGTGAAGAGATATGGGAAAATCTGATTACGGCATGCGTAAAATGCAACAATAAAAAAGGTAACAGGACTCCAGAGGAAGCAAAGATGAATTTAAGGTCTGCTCCTAAAAAGCCGTCTCATATCACTTTCATAAAGAACTTTGTAGGCAGTATTGATGAGGGCTGGAAACCTTATCTATATATGTAGAATTATCTGAAATTTCCCTAATCATATTAATATAAAATTTTATGGACATAAAAAACAAAAAGGTACTGATACTTGGCGGCTGGGGACTTGTGGGTTCCGCGATAGCCAGGCGCATTATGGAAGGCAATCCTAAGCAGGTTATACTTACGTCACTTTTAAAAAGTGAAGCGGAGGATATTTGTTCGATGCTAAACAAAGAATTCAGAAAGAAAAATTTATTCGTTCCCGCGTGGGGTAATATATTTGTACGAGAGGCTTTTAAAGATATGGATAGAAAGTCGTACTTGGATGATGACAAAAAGCGAGCAGTTGTCATTAATGATATAGTAAACGAACTGGACGAGAATATTCTGAAAACGTCGGCTTTGTTCAAACTTCTGGAAAAATTCAAACCAGATATTATTATAGACTGTATAAATACAGCCACTGCAATTGCATACCAGAATATATATAAGTCATATTTTGATGTTTTAAAGATAACCAACAGCAGCAAGAAAGATTTTGATGCATTAAGGATAGCATCGGAGAAAATGATATGTTCATCTTATGTGCCACAATTAATAAGGCATGTTCAGATACTGTATAATTCAATGCTGAAGTTTAATACTAAGTATTATTTTAAAGTCGGTACGAGCGGTACAGGCGGAATGGGACTGAATATTCCTTTTACTCACAGTGAGGAAAAACCATCGAGAGTTCTTTTAAGCAAATCATCGGTTGCAGGTGCACAAACGCTTCTTCTATTCCTGATGGCAAGAACGCCAAAAGGTCCCATGATAAAGGAAATAAAGCCTACGGCATCTATAGCATGGAAGAAAATCACATACGGTGAAATTAAAAGAAAAGGAAAGCCTATTCCTGTCTATGATATTGATTTTAGTAAACCTGAAATACTTGGAAGTACATTCTCACCTAAGGCTGAGAAGGAATACAAAAAGAAGGGTTCATTAAAGACAGTTTACATTGATACGGGAGAGAACGGTATTTTCTCGAGAGGGGAGTTCGAAGCGATAACAACAAATGGACAGATGGAATTTGTAACACCCGAAGAGATAGCCGAAAATATCTACCGTGAGCTAACGGGCGGGAATACAGGCAACGACATAATAAGTGCTCTCGATTCATCGTCAATGGAGCCCTCATACAGAGCAGGATTCCTTCAGCACAGCGCAGTAGAGAAAATAAAGCAGCTCGAGAAGAAACATAATACAAGCTCAGTTGCTTTTGAAATGCTTGGTCCGCCGAGACTATCAAAATTGCTCTATGAAGCACACATGATAAAGCTGGTTTACGGCAGTTTCAAAAAGTTTATTAACGATTCACCGAAGAACAGCTCGAAAAAGCTTTATAACTTAATAAAGAGTAATAACGAATTGAGGAATGAAATTGTATCTATCGGTGTGCCTATACTGCTTCCTGACGGTAAGAGAATATTCAGAGGACCGGATGTGAAGATACCTGCAATGGCAAAAGGAGAAACGTTGAAACTTACAAAGCAGAATGTTGAAAAGTGGACTAAGGACTGCTGGCTTGACCTCAGGGAATCCAACTGGAAGAACTGGAGACAGCGGTTTATAAACATCATGAAACAAACTGATAAATATTATGACAGTACTTTTAGCTCGAGAGAAATTTTCCATCACAATTACTGGCATAATTTTGACGAAGTAAATATAGGAAAAATAGTCGGATGGATATTCATTAATGAAGAACAAGGCTTGAGAATGAAAGGATAGTTTTCGGGGAGCCCTTAAAAGGGCTCCTTTAAGATATAGTAAACAACAAATTAATTAAGTAAATAATAAAATTATTTGGCAAACATACTTAGCATACTAATATTTCTGCCCATATTACTTGCAATACCTGTTATGTTCTTTAAAAAGGACAGCGAAAAGGCAGTAAAGTCATACGCATTAGTTGTATCATTGATTACTTTCGTTCTTTCAATGGTGCTATACTTTTCTTTTAATACAGATATCGGTGAGTTTCAGTTCGTAGAAAAGCTGATGTGGGTTAAGATTATTAATTCTTACTATTATGTCGGCGTTGACGGTATATCGCTATTACTGATACTGCTAACAACTCTTATATTTCCAGTATCGATTATAGCTTCTTTCCAGACTATTAAAGTCCGGGTGCGTGAGTACTTTTTTTTGATGCTAATACTTGAGGGTGCATTAATTGGTGTGTTTACATCTCTTGACATGATACTCTTTTATGTTTTCTGGGAGTTTATTCTAATCCCGATGTATTTTCTCATAGGTATATGGGGCGGCGAGGAAAGAATCTATGCAACTGTAAAGTTCTTCCTTTATACAATGTTCGGAAGTGTGCTTTTGCTAATAGGCATTATATGGGTTGGTTTTACAGTATCACCATATGCGGGTGGATTTACATTAGATATTCAGCAAATTGCTTCATTCTCACAGTATATTCCTGTTGATAAACAGATTGTGTTGTTCATATTATTTACTCTCGGGTTTATGATTAAGGTGCCGCTATTTCCGTTTCACACATGGCTTCCAGATGCACACGTTCAGGCACCGACAGCAGGTAGCGTTATACTTGCTGCACTGCTTCTAAAGATGGGAACGTACGGATTGATAAGATTTTCACTTAATCTCTTTCCCGCAGCTTCGATTAAATTAACGCCTTACATTGCAGTACTTGCAGTAATTGGCATAATTTACGGAGCATTACTTTCAATAGTTCAAAAGGACATGAAGAAACTTGTAGCTTATTCTTCTGTAAGCCATATGGGATTTATTGTTCTTGGAATATTTGCACTTACAGATGTAGCGATGCAGGGAAGCGTAATTCAAATGATAAACCATGGACTTTCAACGGGCGCTTTATTCTTGTTTGTCGGTATGATATACGAAAGAAGGCATACAAAACTAATAGCAGAATTTGGCGGGGTACGAAAAGTGATGCCAAAATACGCAGCTCTGTTACTTGTGGTTAGTTTATCATCGATTGGTCTTCCAGGGCTTAATGGTTTTATCGGAGAGTTTCTTATACTGGTCGGTTCATTCAATTCTTTAAATTTAGGATCTTACTGGTTTACAATATTATCTGCCACTGCTGTTATATTCTCTGCTGTTTATCTCCTCTGGATGTACCAGAGGGTAATGTTAGGTCCTTTAGAAAAGGAAGAAAACAAGAAATTAACCGATATAACAGGAATAGAAATAGCGACGATAATTCCGCTGCTTGTATTCATAGTCTGGATAGGAGTATATCCGAATACGTTCCTTAAGATATCGGAGAAATCAGTTAAGAAAGTACTTATGAATTACGATAACGCAAAAATTCAGATGCTAAAGGACTTACAAACGCAGCCGAAAGAACCAAAGACTAATTGAGTCCACAAATATTGATAATATTACCATTTTTATTTTTATTATTATCAATAGCAATACTTCCGATAACGTTTCCCGAATTCTGGGAGAAAAAATATACCGTGATCTCATTCACACTGGCATTTGTCGTATTAGCTTACTATTTGATTTTCGAGGGAAGTGCTGTAAAAGTACTTCATTCCCTTGATGAATATATTAGTTTCATAACACTCTTATTCAGTCTTTATTTAGTTTCCGGCGGTATATTCATAAAACTAAAAGGAAAGTCCACGCCTCTTCGAAATGCAATACTGCTCTTTATTGGGGCGGTAATCTCAAATCTATTCGGAACAACAGGGGCCTCGATGCTCTTAATAAGACCATACATCGAAACGAATAAATACAGACTTAAACCTTATCAGATAATCTTTTTTATTTTCATTGTTAGTAATATCGGCGGCTCATTGACCCCTGTGGGTGACCCGCCATTATTAATAGGATATTTAAAAGGAATTCCGTTCCTCTGGTATCTTATTAATCTATATCACATTTGGTTATTTGCCGTTGCTGCACTGCTGATAATATTTTTTATTGTAGATAAATATTTTTATGATAAAGTGAAATTTGAAGTACAGGACGAAGTTGAGAAAACAGGAGAGAGAATATTGATAGAGGGTAAATGGAACATAATACCTTTGGTTATAATAGTATTATCCGTACTTATAACTGAACCGAAGTATTTAAGGGAGATAATAATGCTCTTAACAGCCGTATTATCTTACAGGTTAACATCTGATAAAGTACATTCAAAGAATCATTTCACCTTCGGACCGATAAAAGAAGTTGCAATTCTATTCTTCGGGATTTTTGTGACTATGATACCGGCACTTGCTTTTGTAGCTGAGAATTCTGTCAGGTTTGGCCTTGATAAGCTAAGTAATGTTTATTGGTATTCCGGAACGCTCACAAGCTTTCTTGATAATGCTCCCACATTCCTGAATTTTCTTACGGGTGCAATGAGTGCTGAAAAATTATCAATCGATAATCCTTTAATGGTGCTTGACTTTTCAGTTAACAATGTAAAATTTCTTGCAGCAATTTCAATCGCATCTGTTTTCTTTGGTGCTATGACATACATTGGAAATGCCCCGAATTTTATGGTAAAATCAATATCTGAACACAGTGGATTGAAAATGCCCGGATTTATTGAGTATATGTACAGATATTCATTGCTGATTTTACTCCCATTATTAATTATAATCTGGTTCGTATTCTTTTGAATATTGATTAATTAATAGTTATTTTAGTATATATTCAAAAATAATAATTCATATTTCTCAAACAATACAGAAACCGGGATTAGATTACTGTTTTTACATTAATTAAAATATTAATTGAACAGGAACTTATTTCCCTTTAATATGTATTAAATGTTATAGACTAATATCAAATATGTTCAATAAGAAGATTATAATTCCGATCATTATAATAATGACGGTTGTGAGTATTTTCATAGGAATGAAAATACAGGATGCAATATCCGACGATAAAGTTTCAGATCAGGTAAGAAAATTCAGTGAAGTACTTAATCTTACCTCGAGGTATTACGTGGATAATGTTGACACTCAAAAGCTTACCGAGAGCGCCATCCGCGGTATGCTCGATGAGCTTGACCCACATTCGATATACATTAGCTCTGACCAATTAAAACGAGTAAACGAAGAATTCCAGGGAAGTTTTGAGGGAATCGGCGTAGAGTTTGACGTTATTAACGATACATTAACTGTGGTTTCTCCTATAAGCGGAGGACCGTCTGAAAAGCTCGGAATACTTGCAGGTGACAAGATTGTAAAGATAGATGATGTATCGGCAGTTAAAATAACACGAGAAGACGTACCTAAAAAACTCAGGGGACCAAAAGGAACGATAGTTAAGCTTTCGATTGTCAGAACGGGAATGAATGAAGCTCTGGAGTTTACAGTAACGAGGGACAAGATACCTTTATACAGCGTTGATGCATCATTTATGTTAGATGATAATGTAGGATACGTAAAAGTATCAAGATTTGCTGCCACTACGTACGATGAGTTTGTTGCTGCTTTAACTAAGCTGAAGGGCGAGGGGATGAAAAAGTTAATACTTGATCTTAGAAGCAATCCGGGGGGATTCCTCGATCAAGCATTTAGAATGGCGAGTGAATTTTTACCTGCCGGTAAAAAAATTGTGTATACAAAGAGCAGAATAAAAGAATTTGAAGAAACATATAATTCGAGCGGAGGGAAGTTTACTGATATACCGTTGGTTGTACTCGTTAATGAGGGATCGGCATCGGCAAGTGAGATCGTTTCGGGTGCAGTACAGGACTGGGACAGGGGGCTTGTAGTAGGTGAAACGACTTTTGGAAAAGGACTTGTGCAAAGGCAGTTCGAAATATCAGACGGATCTGCGATAAGAGTAACAACAGCAAGGTATTACACACCATCGGGTAGGACAATTCAGAAACCTTACGAAGGCGGTAAATATAAAGATCCAATGAGACTAGATACACTACAGGGTGATAATTTCAGCCATGAAAAAGACACTAAAGATACAACAAGGCCTGTTTTCAAGACATTCGGAGGCAGGACTGTGTTCGGCGGCGGAGGGATAACACCTGATTTCTTTGTAAAGCTTGATACACTGACTAAATATTCCGTACAACTGAGAAGGCTTAATTTAATATATGAATATACAGAGAAATACATGGTCAGCAACAGAAAAAACATAGAAAGCAAGTATAAAAATTATAAGGAATTTATCCAAGGTTATACAGTAAGTAATGATATGCTTGAGAACCTAGTAGAACTCGCAAAATCACGAGATATTCCTTTTGACCAATCAGGTTTTAATATAGACAAAAAATTTCTGGAAACATCTATAAAAGCTCAGATAGCACGTGATATCTGGGGTAATGAAGGATTCTATGCTGTATTTATGCTATCCGACGAGCAAGTACTGAAAGCAATAAGCCTTATTGATGAAGCTGCTAAGTTAATTAAACTATAAGATTGAAGAATATTCTACTTATATTGTTTATTTTTATTCTGGCATCCGAGGTGGTACCGCAAAACGAGAAGATACTGGAGATAGGTGAAGAATTGAATTATTCAGTTTACTACGGATTTATAAAACTGGGAGAAGTCAAATTCAAGATAACCGGCAAGAACAAGGAAGAAAAAAGCGATGTTTTCACAGCTACGGCTTCGATAAAGAGTTTTGAGGCAATACCGCTTGTAAATATAAACTATATATTCGAATCGCAGATGAATTATTCTAAAGGTGAGGTGCATTCGAATAAATTTACTGCGACAGAATTTAAAGAGAAATCAATAACTAATATATATTACACTTTCGATTACGATGATAAGAAAATAAGAACTCTTAAGGAAGTTGACGGATATGAGAGCGTAAAACAGGATTTTAACATGGAAGTGGAAAAGAATTTTCAGGATGGATTATCACTTCTGTACAATGCAAGACTTCAGTCATTACAGGACAAGACGAAAAACAGCAATAACCGATTCAATGTTCCGGTTTATATCAATGAAAAGGAGTCGTCTGTAAGGTATTCATACAATTTCAAGCCTGAAGAAGTAGAAATTGATATGCTGAATTATGACGCAAGATGCATTAGAGTAGCCGGAGTAGCAGATTTTGTAGGGGTCTTCGGATTAACGGGTGAATTTGCCGGTTGGTTTTCCGATGATGAATACAGAGTACCTCTTAAAGCAAAATTTAATGTTACGATTGGTTCAATTACTCTTGAGCTTGAAAGCTTCAAGAAAAGAGGCTGGAAAGCCCCTGGATTTGTAAAGCAATAATATTACGATGAATTATTTAGTTAAAATTGTTAATTTTGTAAAAATAAAGATAAAATAAATTTAAATGAAGATTAGAGTTATATTATATTTGTTAATATTGTTTTTCATTAGTAACATAGGAAACGGACAAGATGCCCAGGAAATAATTAAAAAGGTGCAGTCAAATTACAACAGCATAAATGATGCAAAAGCCAGCTTTTCACATTCCGGTAAAAATACTTCTGAATCGGGTACAATTTATATCCAAAAGGAAAGCAAGTACAGAATTGAGACAAAAGGTCAGGTTTTGATAACAGACGGTGTTACATCCTGGTCATATTCGATTAAAAAGAAACAAGTAATAGTTGATAACTATAAAGAAGACGGAAACACCTTCTCACCTAATAAATTCCTGTTTAACTATCCTGAAAACTTTTACTCAGACCTTGAAGGTTCAGAAACTATTTCCGGACTAGATTGTTACCTCTTAAAACTTACACCAAGAAGCAAAGGAAACGTGAAATCTGCAAAGATATGGGTCGACAAAGAAGAAAACCTGATTAGAAAGATATCCATAGTATCAAAAGAAGGAACGGATACCTATACTTTAAAGAAAATTAACCTGGACAGCGGTATCAGTTCATCAAAATTCACATTCTCACCACCAGCTGACGTTGAAATAATTGACTTAAGGTAATATTATCTTAGTCTTTCTGAGTGAAAAATACAAAGAAAATACTTAAGTTCACTATACTGACAGTTCTTTTACTGTTTTTTATGTATCTGGCTTTTAAGGACGTCGATTTTAATCGTCTTCTTCTCGAACTTTCAAGAACGAATTATATATATGCTATTATTGGCATGATTATAGGTACGTTTGTAGGAAGTTATGTAAGAGCCTGGAGATGGAAGTATCTTTTAGACCCTCTAAAGCCAAACATTAAGGTTTACAGTCTTTTCCCGTCAGTAATGATAGGATACATGATGAACGCACTCATACCAAGAGGAGGTGAAGTAGCAAGACCCGTATTAACTGCGCAAAAAGAGGGTATTTCTAAAGCATCGACATTCGGTACCATAGTAGTGGAACGTATTATTGATATGCTGGCTATGTTTATTGTTTTTGGATTCTGCCTGTTCTTTTTCAGGGAAAAGATATCGATAGCCTTTTATCCATACGATATAGAAATGATTTCATTATGGTCATCATTAGCAATAATATCTTTCGTTATAGTTGTTGTATTGATGATTTTTAATTTAGAGCGGACGGAAAACATTATAGAAGCGATTACCAAGAGGATACTTCCAGATAAATTTCAGGCAAAGATACAAAAGATCTTTATCTCGCTTATAAACGGATTTCTGTTTGTAAAGCATCCAAAGTCATATTTCAGCATATTCTTTACTTCTGCATTAATATGGACATGTTATGCGGTATCGACATATCTTTCATTCTTTGCCTTTGGAATGGATCTTGGATTTCTTGATGCTAACCTAATTTTGGTTATAATGTCATTTGCAATGACTTTACCATTACCCGGAAACAGTGCAGGTTCTTATTATTTGTTTGTAAAGACAGCATTAGTGAGCATATACGGGATAAATCCTGAGACTGCTATCGGATATGCTATAGTTTGCCATCTGTTAGGATTCCTGGGAATCATGGTATCTGGATTTTACTTTTCAATAAAAGAGAACTACAAGTTCAGCACAGGTCTCGGCGAAGACTCTAAGTAATTAAACACTAAATACTTCAATTCTAATTCATTTTCGATAGTACTAAAATGTATAATATATATACAAAATCAATGTTCATTTAATATACACTATAAAATACTGTTTATACAGCATGTAAAGTTATTGTTAAAATAGACTGTATTATTATTAGACAGCTGTATAAAATCCTTACATTTCGTACTGCGTTTAACTGATTTAAACCCAATATATTAATTGTAAATTTTGGCACGATAGTTGAATGTATAATTAATATACAAACAATGAAAACAATAAAATTAAATAATAAAACATTAAACAATTGGGGGTTATCATGGTAGCAGTATTTGTAATTTTAACATTCGCAGTATTAGTATTAATAGATATTTTTGTATTTAACAGAAGCCCAAAGAGGGCAGAGAATCTGAGAACAATGCAGGTTTTCAACTCAAAAGACACTATAATGCCGAAAGAATATTATTATTCAAAAGGACACACTTGGGTAAATATGGAAAATGACAGCAAAGCTAAAATCGGATTAGACGGGTTTATACTTAATTCACTCGGTACGGTTTTACCGAAGAATTTTGTAAGTGTAGGAACAGAAGTAAAGAAGGGTGATGTATTATTCGAAAGTCTGGTAAATAATGTAAGCCTGAGATTTCGTTCACCGATTAACGGAACAGTTACAGAAGTAAACAATTTTGACGGTACATATAACGATCCCGAAAAGTGGTGTGTCAGTTTGAAACCAGTATCAATGAGAGAAGACGTATCTAATTTAATAGCATCAAGTTCAGCCACAAAATGGGTAAAAAGTGAATTCAGAAGATTAAAAGACTTATTAATTTATTCTTCTGAACCATCAGGGCTCGCAACTGCAACAATGTACGACGGAGGAAATATAGCAGAAGGCGCGATAAATTACTTTGACGAGAACGTAATAAAAGATTTCGAAGAGCTTTTCCTGAAAGTGTAACAAATAAGTTAAACATTGTAAAGGGTACTGTCTTAAACAGTACCCTTTTTTATTAGGACAAATTTATAAATTGAATTAATACATATTCTTGGGTAATTTAGAATAACTAATTAAATATGAAACCCCGCTTCTTTAATAAACTCAGCTTTAAGCTATTTTTATCTACTTTTCTGCTCTTAGTAGCTTTTCTAACTACTTATACATATTTCACAGTATATAATCTTCAGCGAGATATAACGAAGCTTTACATGCAAACGGCGTACAATATAAGCGATCTGATAAAGAACTCGACAAGATACAGTATGCTTCACAACAACAGAGAAGATATATACCAGATTATAAAGGCTGTTGGAAGTGAAAAGGGTGTAAAGAGAGTAAGGATATACAACAAGCTTGGAGTAATAACCTATTCGACTGATTCAACCGAAATATCGAAAACTGTTGATATGACTGCAGAGGCATGTGTTGTTTGCCACGATAAATCAACAAGAAAGTATGTTTCTTCACCGATTGACAGCATAAGGATTTTCGAGGCTGAAAACGGAGAAAGAATACTGGGATTAATAAATCCAATCAGGAACAATAAAGATTGTTACACATCGGAATGCCACGCTCATAGTTCAAAATCAACGTTACTTGGAGTGCTTGATGTTATGCTGACAATGAAGGATGCAGATGCAGCAGTAGAAGAAAACAAAAAGCAAACGATTCTTTCATCAGTATTTATTACTATAATAATCTCGGGTTTCGTCGGGATTTTTATATTGTTTTTAGTAAACAAACCTTTGAAGAAACTTCAGGAAGGGATAAACGAACTTGGGAAGGGAAACTGGGATTACAGGATATTAATCAGGTCAAGAAACGAGCTTGGTGAAATTGCGAGAGAGTTTAACGTAATGTCGAAGCAGCTTGCAGAGGCTTATAATGAGATTAAAGACTGGTCGGAAAATCTTAATGAAAAAGTTGAAGATAAATCAAAAGAATTGAAATCTATATATGAACAGGTTGTTCAAATGGAAAAGATGGCATCGCTGGGAAAATTATCGGCGACCGTAGCTCACGAACTCAATAACCCACTTGAAGGAATACTGACGTACAGTAAGCTTATACTAAAGAAAATGGGACAACTCGAAACGAATGAGAATATTGAGAAAATGAGCAAATACCTGAAGCTTATAGTTGATGAATCGTCACGCTGCGGAAATATAGTGAAGGACTTACTGTTATTTTCTCACAGGGAAGTGGATGCGTTTTCGGAATACAATCTTGTAGAAATAGTAGAGAAGAGTGCGGTGTTAATTGAGCACCATCTTGAAATGAACAATATAAAATTAGTTAAAGATTTTGAGACGGATTCATTAGTGCTGACCTGTAATCCACAAAAAATCCAGCAAGCACTTTTATCATTATTTATCAATGCAATTGAATCTATGACCAGCAAAGGTGGTACTCTTAAAGTTTCCCTGACGCATGACGTAGAAAACGCGATTATAAGGGTTACCGATTCGGGTTCAGGAATAGCAGATCGAGATTTGCCATTTATATTTGAACCATTCTTCACGACAAAAGATAAGTTAAGCGGTACGGGGCTTGGGCTGGCAGTTGTTTACGGAATCGTAAATTCGCACAAGGGTTCAATAGTTGTCGAAAATACATCGGTGATGGGAACGACGTTTAAAATTAAAATACCAATAAAAATATAAAACAATATTTATTATGGAAAGTAAATTAATAATTGTAGATGATGAGAGGATTGTAAGAGAATCATTGCGTCACTGGTTTGAGGAAGAGGGATACATTATTGATACAGCAGAGAACGGCAATGAAGCTTTACAGAAATTTTCAGTAAACAAGTACGACCTTGCATTGTTAGACATGAAAATGCCCGGGATGACAGGTTTAGAGCTGCTTAAGAAGATACGCGAAATAGATGAGAATTGCATATCGATTTTGATAACTGCATTTGCATCAGTACCAACCGCCATACAGGCTTTAAAAGACGGTGCATACGATTATGTAACGAAGCCCATAGACCCTGACGAGCTAAACAATATTGTGAAGAATGCACTTGAGAGCGTAAAGCTGAAGACAGAAAACAAAAAGCTAAAAGGAAGGCTTGAAGATATGTCAGTGCCGGAAAATTTGGTCGGAGAGAGTCCTCAGATGAAAAAGATAACAGAGCTTATACGGACAGTTTCTGATTCAGACTCGACAGTATTAATAAGAGGAGAGAGCGGTACGGGTAAGGAGCTTGTTGCTAAGGCTATACATGCTAACAGCAAGAGGAAGTATTTCCCGATAATAACAGTCAATTGCGGAGCGCTGTCAGAATCATTACTGGAGAGTGAATTATTCGGTCATGAAAAGGGTGCTTTTACCGGTGCGCATTTCAGGAGGAAAGGGAAATTTGAGATTGCTAATGGGGGGACTATATTCCTGGATGAGATTGGAAGCATATCGCAGAAGACACAGGTTGATTTGCTCAGAGTAATTGAGACGAAGAAATTCAACAGGGTAGGCGGGAACGATCTTGTAGAGAGTGATTTCAGGCTTATTACTGCAACTAACGAGCCGCTTGAAAAACTGATAGAAGAGGGTAAATTCAGAAAAGATTTATATTACAGGTTAAATGTCATTACGATAATGCTTCCGCCTTTGAGAGAGAGGAAAGATGATATAGCTTTACTGGCAAATCATTTCCTTAAGAAATATTCTGAATTGATGAATAAGAATGTTACAGGATTTTCTGACGGTGCCATGGATTTCCTTTTAAAGTATGATTTCCCAGGAAACGTACGCGAACTGGAGAATACTATTGAAAGGGCGATTGTGACAGGGAAAGGAAATTTAATACAGCTTGATGATTTGAGTCTTGAAAGCAACGGAGATGCTTACGGGTTTGAAGATGATGCTTTAGGCAGTCTTGAAGATGTTGAAAGGAAGTATATTATAAAGGTACTTGGGGAAAACAAATGGAACATCTCCAAATGCGCCGAAATACTGGGTGTTGAGAGAGTTACGCTTTACAATAAAATTAACAAGTACGGATTACGCAAGATTAAGTGATGAGTCTGACAATACTTCCTCTGAAATTCACGAATTATCAGTTACTTGAAGATCTCAAGGTCAGGTTGAGTTTTCATTTTAATACAATCAAGGTTATAATTCCCGAAATAAATATTGAAGAAACTTATAATGTTCAGAGGCAGCAGTATTTTTCAACAAAAATAATCGAAGCTGTAAAGAGTGTATATTCAGAAACTGAGGGAAATATATTAATCATTACAGAGATGGATCTATTCGTACCTGTGCTTACGCACATATACGGGGAGGCAGAACTAAGAGGAAGATTTTCAATAGTTAGTACATGCAGGCTTCATGAAGAATTTTACACTTCTGAAAGGAATACTGAACTGCTGCTTGAAAGAACTTTCAAGGAAATAATGCATGAGATTGGACACAACTTTGGATTACTACACTGCAAGGACTGGCAGTGTGTAATGCACTCTTCGAGCGGTATAGAAGAGGTTGACTTAAAGCACAGTTTATACTGTGAGAACTGCAAATCAATAATTAAATCAAAAGAAATAACATTTTAAACATGAAAAAAGTAATTATCAGCTTAGTGCTATTTATCGTTACAACTGCTGTAATAAATACAGTACTATCTCAGCAGTTAAATTTTCCGCTTGACACATTAATAAAGGATTCGAATTACAATTACAGGAGTCTAATTAAATTTGATACCGAGGGATACCTGCATTTAGTCAATTCATCGCAGTTCAGCACTCAGAGCAATACGAGGGAGATATTTTACTGGACTAATAAATCGGGTTCTTTTGTAAAGACAAAGCTTACTAACAATTCGATAGATGACAATTATGCGATACATGATTTTGACAGAAACGGGAAAGTACATATCGGATGGGAGCGGAGGGATGCAGGAAATAACTTCCAACTGATTTATTCGAACAACAGGAATGATTCGAATGTGTTCATTGAACCGGTATGGATAACAACGGGAGGAGTGAACAAGGCAACACCTTTTATGTGCGCAGGCAAGAAAGACAGTCTTGTGCATTTTGTATATTACTCTTTTGTGAACAGTGTTATTGATTATGCATATTACAGAAATTACAATTACGTTACGGGTGTGCTTAGTCAGGAATATCAGATGGGGATTGCAGAGACGGGGAGCGAGAATGATATTGAGTGTGTTGTTGATACAAACGGAGTTGTACACATTGTTTATTCTACTAACAGTTCGGCAACATCACCTTATGCTTTGAAATATTATACTTTCAGCAATGGGGTTCTGACGGAGAGACCGACAGGAATTAACAGCAATGCAGAATATCCAGACTTATGTCTGGACCCGAAGACAAACTCGGTACACGTAATATACAGGCATTCTACGGAAAGGCGGGTTTATTTGCTGACGAGGAATTCGGCAGGAGTGTTTTCAACTCCTTACCCTGTAACGGCTTCCGGGTTGGGATATCCGAGTTACTGGAGGGGGTTTGACGTTGATGAGACGGGAAGAATTTATTTTACATTTCAGAACAGCAACGCGACCGCTCCTGAGGGATTTTTCCTTGTACACGGGCTGCCCGGAGGTGTATTCAGTGCGCCGATACTTATCTGGGAGGACGCGGTAAACTATATAGGACATGGGTCGTCATCAGTAACGGCGAGGGGTAACGGAAATATAGCTATTGCATTCGACCCGACTGCTTCGAGATTCGGTACTGTGGCATCGGATATATTTATGAAAAGAGGAATACTTGTGACATCCGGAATTGAAGAGGATCCGGTGATAGTGAGTGATTTTAGGTTAAGCCAGAATTATCCGAATCCGTTTAATTCTACAACGACGTTTGAATTTCAGGTGCCGAGGCAATTGACTGTAAGAGTATCAGTATTTGACGTGCGTGGGAATGAAGTTGATGTAATAGTCGAAAAGGAGATGCAAGCAGGGGTTTATAAGTACAGTTACAATGCAGGGAAACTGTCGAGCGGAGTGTATTTTCTAACTTTGAAGGCGGGTAATTTCACTGAAACAAGAAAAATGATGCTTGTAGAATAAAGAATAAAAATAATGAGATATAATTGTTCCCCGGTGTATTAATTCGGGGAACATTTTTGAAATAATGAGTGTTAAATAGGCGGTACGAATGATTAAGAACCAGAAATACATGGGTATAATGAAGAAAATAAAAAAGAAATCGATTATGACCGCAATACAACCGCAGTAACACCGCAAATCAACCGCACTTTCACCGCAAATCAACCGCAAATTCACCGCACTTTATCCGCAGTTTTTGGCTGAGGAGAGGCTTGTAACAGGCTACTAAAAGGCTGTGGGTATTCTTATGGGCAGTTTAGGGTATGACGAAATTGGCAAAAAAGTGAATGATTTGTCATAAACTCAAGATTGCTGAGGAATGGTATTCTGATGCGCCTGTGGTATCAATAATT
>JBHELA010000123.1:0-18109 GCA_041859005.1 Ignavibacteria bacterium | reverse complement strand
TCGAAAAGTTCATACAGCTCGGCACCGTTATCAAATGCTCCGACGGTACAATGGACACGCTGCCGTCACTGCTGTTCATTCCGCTGAAGTCCGCAAACGTAGTCCTGAACCTCGCGAACCCGCTTACGTTCTCGATTACACTTTCCGACCAGGACAGCGACCTGTACTCAATGTACGACACGCATCTGTCTTACCTCGCTCTCGTCACTCTCGACGAAAACGGCAAGGCAGTTCATTATTCATCCAGCTTCACGGCTTAGCGGTCGAAGACTGAATGAATGGTGACAAGGGGGAGGGCGCCCTCCTCCTTTTTAAAAAAGCAAATATTTTTTTACCATTAAGGCACTAAGATCACCAAGAAAAATAGAAACAGAAATAAGAGAAAAGAAAATTTTACCGCAAAGGGCGCAGAGAACGCAAAGAGAACAAAGAACGCAAAGAAGAACAAGAAGAGATTTATTCTATTGCTAAGAACAGGGGCTTTTCACCACTAACAGTGTGCGCTCTTTTTTTACATTAAAACATTTTTTAAAAATATTTAAAACAATTACAAACTATGAAAAACTCACAACTTAAATCAGCCTTCGCCGACTCAATCCTCACCATCGCCCCTCTCAGCGATTCATGGGAATGCTTCAGCGAAATGTTCAATCACGATAACCCCCGTCAGGCAATACTCGACACCAACCGAGGCAACTTCCCAGGCGATATCTACGACGCGCGGCCAATTCTCACACCCTCCGAAGACTTCTGTCCCGTCTTAAGCAAAATCGAGCTCTCTGAAAAACATTACAAACTCGACGTCGATCGGTTCATCTTTGACGGTGAATATCCTCAGCCCGGTTCAGAAGAATTCTTCAGACTCGTTATAATTCACACTCTCGTCAGCCCTGACTCTAAATGTAAACCGAAGTTCCTCATCTTCAACACCCTGTCCGAACCCAAGCAGTTCGTCAGAGGAAAGAAGTATAAACTCCGCGTGCCAGTCCCCCTCCATCACCTGCACGATGTTGACTCCTACAAACATCAGTGCATACACGCATTCTTCATGCACCTCCTTCCCGAATGCGAAGTCAATGCAAACGGCTCAATCTACTACCACGAAACCGCACTCGGTTTCTCACCTTCCGACTCCCTCAACGTAATGCGTATCGACGACTCCGACATGTACAAAATCCTCCCTCCCAACTTCTGAACTCCATACACTCAAACCTACCCACTCAAACAAAAAACTCCTTCCCTTCTATCGGGAAGGAGCCCTTTCATTTTTTAAGTGCTACAAGTCACAAGTTTCGAGTCACAAGCAGGCAGATTTTCGCTAAAAGAATTTGATTTGAATGGAATTGAGGGTACGAGAAAAGGCGAAAGAAAACTATTACAGTTCTTTGAATCCCTTGCAGTAATTTCCTTTACTTTAAGGTTTATATATCGTATTATTAAAGTGTCAACAAATGACACTTACGCAATACAAAATATGGCTAAAGAAAACAAGAAAAATATTGATTTTATAGAGTTTAATCTTAGAAACGGGAGAAAAACCTTTTCGATGAAAGAGTTGACGAGTTATAAAGGGGGAAATGTGAATGCCGCTAAGCAGTACATCAAATACTCTACGAAGAAAGGGCTGATAAAAAATTTATCGAAAGGTTTTTACGGAATATACTCGCCAACCGAAAAGGAGCGAGGGAGAATACCTCCTAATGATTTTATTGATAAGTTGATGGCGTACAAGGGAATAAAATATTATACCGGACTACTTTCGGCAGCAGCTTATTACGGAGCGGCTCATTACAGGCCCTTAGTATATCAAGTCATAGTTGATAAACAAGTGTTTACTTCAAAAATCATTCTGGAGGGGATTAATTTTCACAAGAAAAGGTTTTTTCCGGATCACTGCATAATAAAACAGAAAGGAAACTACGGGTATATTAATTATTCCTCGCCTGCATTAACCGCATACGATTTAATAAAATATGAAAATGAAAGCGGGACTATCAGCAATATAATTCGTGTAATTTCCGATATGATTTCTGAAATAAAAATAAGCGACATTAAACGGCTGATGAAAAATGAAATAGAAGTATCTTTCATACAGCGTTTTGGGTTTATACTTGAAAAACTTGGAGCCGCAGAATTAGTCAAGCCACTGACTGAATGTGCAAAAAAGGCAAACCAATTTATTCCGTTATCACGAAACGGGAATATACAGGGAAACAAAAATGACAAGTGGAAGATAATTGAAAATGTAAACTGGAGGGATTTAATTGATTCCTAAGGCATATATAGAGCAGTGGAAGCAGCATTCATCATGGAGGCAGGATGAATTCGTTGAACAGGATTTAATACTTTCAAGACTACTTGTTGAGTTATACACAAGCAAAACAATTACTAACACTTTAGCATTCAGAGGAGGAACCGCATTACATAAACTGTTTCTGAAGCATCCTTACAGGTATTCCGAGGATTTAGATTTTGTACAAATTAAAGCAGGTGATATAGGTTCAATATTAACCGAACTCAGAAGAATTACGAGTAGAATAATTACAAACAAACCCAAGCATAAGAAATCGAAAAACAACAATACGCTGACATATTCTTATGAAGCTGAAAACCCGCCAAACCCAAGAATGAAAATTAAGATTGAAATTAACACGAGAGAGCATTTTGCAGTTGACGGCGTTAGGAATTTAAGACTTGAATGCAATTCTGACTGGTTTGAGGGTACTGCAGATATTGTAACTTTTTCAACCGAAGAATTACTCGCAACAAAACTCCGTGCTTTATACCAGAGAAGTAAAGGAAGAGATTTATTCGACTTATGGATTGCGAGAGAATTAAATCCAGTATTCGAAAAAACGATCAGAATATTTAAGACATATCTCGATAGTGATAATTTAAGAATTACTAAAAAGGAATATGCGGAGAATTTAAGAAATAAGATTGAAGATTCTATTTTTCAAAATGATATTAAGCCGATAATACGAAACAGTATGGATTATAATTTAAGCGAAGCGTATGAGTACGTAAGAGATAATTACATTAATTTGATGTAAATTGTTATTAAAGGAAAGATGATAGTTTTAGATAATTTGTGGATACCAAGGCGAGAAAGAAGTCAGCATAAAGTGTACAAATAAAAAGACTGCTGATACAGCAGACGCAGATGGAAGAGCTGGCGGGTGGGCTGTTATGTGGGTGAATTGACAGCACTTCAGTCACACTATTCCCTATTGGCAAGTTATATAAAAATAGGGATGCAATAATTTAAATAGCATTATTTTTAAGCAATGAGTATATTAAAATATCTACATCAAAACAAAAAAGATATATAAAGCAAATACAAATTTAATTCATATACATTATGAAAAAAACAGCTATAAGATTATTAGTCCTTTATATATTTATTATACCATCTGCAATTTTATATTCGCAGGAATTGACTCCCGAACAAATTTACGAAAAGATTAATGACTGTGTCGTAGTTGTACATTCATATGATTTTAGCAACAATCTTTCAACGCGGGGAAGCGGTGTTGTCATAAACGATAAGGGCTGGATAGTAACAAATTATCATGTATTTGCCGAATGCGAAAGAATGGAAATAAAGCATAATAGTAAAGAAGTTAAATATACAGATATTATTGGAGTAGATGTTGAAAAGGATATTCTAATTTTAAAAATCGACGATTTTTCATTTCCCCCGATTCCGATTGCAAACAGCGATAATCTAAAAGTTGGGCAAAGAGTTTATGCTATCGGTAGTCCGCTCGGACTTGAGAATTCTATGTCAGAAGGAATTATAAGCGGGATAAGAAATGTCGAAGAAAGAAACAGAAATTATATACAGATAACAGCCAGTATCTCAGCCGGCAGTAGCGGAGGAGCAGTTGTTAATTCAAGGGGTGAATTAATCGGAATAAGCACAATGACCCTGAAAGAAGGACAAAATTTGAATTTTGCCATTCCGGTTAATGATATTATGAAGATTACTCTAGGTTCTTTCAGTGATAAAAAGTATGTTGAAGCAAATAATTATTTTTATAAAGGGTATAATGCAGTAGAAAGTGGAAATTATAATGATGCGATAAAATATTTCACTAAAAATCTTGAAATCTTTCCAAATAATGCAAAAGCATACTACAACCGCGGACGTATATATTATAACTTACAAAATTACGACAACGCAATTTCCGATTTCACTAAAGCAATTCAGCTCAATCCGGATTTTGCAGAGGCATACAACAACCGTGGCGTTACGTATGGTGACTTACAAAATTACGACAAGGCAATTCCCGATTTCACAAAAGCAATTCAGATCAATCCAGATGATGCAGAAGCATACTACAGCCGGGGACTTACATATTATGGCTTAAGAAATTACGACAAGGCAATTTCCGATTACACAAAAGCAATTCAGCTCAATCCAGATTATGCAGAAGCATACTACAATCGAGGGATTACATATTATGACTTAAAAAATTACGACAAGGCAATTTCCGATTACACAAAAGCAATTCAGCTCAATCCAGATGATGTAGATGCATACTACAACCGGGGACTTACATATTACAATTCGGGAAATACAAACAAAGCATGCGAAGACTGGAAAAAAGCATATTCGCTCGGAGACAAAGAGGCAAAAGATATGCTAAATAAATATTGCAAATAAATTATGGCTATAGCACAAAACATCAGACCGCTTACAATATCAATACCGAAATTAGAAAACCCGCATTTCTAATGCAGAATTTCATAATTGAAATAAAATAAAAATATATGTAAGTTTCATAAAATAAAAACTACTCTAATGGCAAATTTATTATGGCACTCAAACGCCAGACCGAAAATAATGAACGAAGTTCCTTTCAGTACTGAATCCGAATTTGAAAAAATCGTTTTTGGGTCAAAAGAAATATTAACAGACATAATTCCTTTGACAAGGCAGGCAAGAGGCGGGAAAAAATCAGGAATACCTGATATCATAGGAATTGATTCAAACGGAAACGTCTGCATTATTGAAATGAAAAATGAAACTGTTGAGCCAAAAATAATTTCGCAGGTTTTGGAATATGCTATTTGGGCAGAAACAAATCCTGATAGCATCAGAGTTCTTTGGCAGGATATAAAAGACCAACCCGATGATATTGAAATTGACTGGGATAATCTCGAAATCAGAATAATCATAATTGCCCCCAAAATTACACAGGCTGCTGTGGACTCCGCTCAGAAAATAAATTATCAGGTAGATTTTCTTGAGATAAACAGATGGATGGATAAGCAGAATCAATTTTATCTTATTAAGAAACTTGAAAAAGAAATTAAAATAAATAGGACTCGTCCGATTCAAGGACTTCCTATCTATGATGAAAAATATTATAAGTCATTTAGAAATCCTGAAAGTGTAAAACAATTTATGAAATACACTAAAGATCTGGATAAACTTGTGAAGAAAAACCACTGGAAGCTTGAAATGAAATATAATAAATATTATTGCGGCTTCAATATCGGATTTTTTAGAGCTTTTGGAATTAGATGGCAGGGTACAAAATCTTTTGGAATTTTTGCTATGATAAGCGAGCAGGAAGCAAAAAAACTTAAAACACCATTTAACAAGAACCTGAAAAGGTGGAAGCAAATATATTATCAAATAGAACCCGGAAAAACAAAACTAAACGACTATACCAAAGTCCTCAAATTCGCTTATGAGAAGTTGAAAGGGAAATAAAATTATTTACGTTAATTAACTTAAATTACAATGGATATAGAAAATCTAAAAGATACAATTCAAGATTGTCATTTGAATTTTTTAATTGGTTCTGGATTATCAAGACCATTCCTTCCAACACTAGGAAATATCGAAATATTGTTAACGGAGCTACAAAAAAACAAATCAATTAAAGCAAGTGATAGTAAAATCATTTATGCATCAATAATTAGCAAGTACTTCGAGGGAGTGATTCTTAAAAACAGGGAAATATTAGCAGATTCAATTTCAGGTGAATTAAAAGAAGTAAAAACTAATTATTATGACTTTTTAAAATATATTAATGAAATAATGCTAGAAAGAAAAAGTTCGCTATTTAATAAACAAGTAAATATTTTTACAACCAATATAGATATTTTCTTTGAAAAGGTATTCGATAAAAATGAATTTGAATTTAATGATGGTTTTTCCGGAACATTTTCTCCTTCTTTTAAATTATCAAATTTTAAAAAGTCTTTTATTAAAAACAGTTTGCACTTTGATAATACTTCCGAAATCCCTGCTTTTAACTTATATAAAGTCCATGGTTCACTTACATGGAAAATTGAAAACAATAAAGTGATGTTTAATGATTTAACGAATTTAAAAGAAATTGAAAATGAATGGGATATAATTAAAGGCAATATTATTAAATATGATGACAAATCTGATTTGAAATATTTTATTGATAATCTTGGAGCCATTACAAAAGCTGCTTCCTATGATAACTTTATTGATGCCTACGGTAAATTAGCTATAGTAAATCCAACTAAAGAGAAGTTTAAGGATACTACTTTGAACTTAAATTATTACGAATTATTGAGAACTTTTTCTAATGAATTGGAAAAAGATAATTCCTTACTTTTTATATTAGGCTTTTCTCTTGCAGATGAACATATAAAAGAAATATTATTACGTGCAGCTAATTCAAATCCAACTTTAATAATAAAAATATTTGCCCATAGTGAAGGTGCAAGCAAAGAAATAATGAAAAATCTCTATGGGGCTGATTCTAATGCTCTTTCAAAATATTCGAATATTGATACATTAACACCAGCAACAGGTAGTAATTTCGGCTTCAAAGAAATAAATTCGGAATTTGAAAAATTATTAACAGGAATAAAGAAATGAGTAATGAGGATAAATTAATCAGAGATTCAATTTTTAAGATTGGGAAAGTTGTTTCAGTTGATGGAAGAACCGTAAGAATATCTGTTGATAAAACAAAAAACAGCTCACATCTTTTTTATAAGGGTGAACTTGTAAAAAATGTATCTGTTGGCAGTTACCTTAAAATTATTAAAGGGTTTACAAAGATTATTGGTAAAGTTGAGGGAGAATATACAATTGAAGATAAATACTTTAAAGATAAGGATTACAAAAGTTACAAAGACAAAGTTAAAAGAGAATTAAATTTAAGTTTATTAGGATTTTTTAGTTTTAAAGGATTTGAACGGGGAATTAAAGAAATGCCCTTAATAGATAATGAATGCTATTTATTAGACAAAGATGAATTTGATTCCGTTCACGATTTCGTTGATAAAAAATCTGATAAACCTATAAGTATTGGGAAATTGACACTTGAAAAGGGGTTAAGCATTAATCTTGGAATTAATAGTTTATTTGCAAGTCATATAGGCATATTTGGAAATACAGGAAGTGGAAAATCTTATACTCTCGCTAAGATTTACAGAGAATTATTCAAATCATATAAAGATGAAGAAAACTTCAAAGTTAAAGCAAAATTCTTTCTTCTTGATTTTAATGGTGAATATGTCAAGAATGGAACGGATAATATAATAGTCGAAGAAAAATATAAAACGATTTACAAATTATCAACAAGGAATGATGAAGGTGATAAATATCCTGTTTCGAATGATACAATAAAAGACACTACATTTTGGACAATAATTTTGGAGGCTACAGAAAAAACACAAACTCCATTTTTAAGAAGGGCTATAAACAATAATTATCTTGAAGATAGAATTAAGGATTTATCTACTTTTAAGGATTTATTTATTTCTCAAATTCTATTAGCAATTGATAAGAACGATAAAGAGTTAGGTTTGCAGATGATTGTTGATTTTATGACCGAGATATCAAAATATTTAGAATCATCTAATATATTAAAAATAAGAGATATATTGAGGGAAAAAGTTCAATACAATAATAAATATAATCAGTTTTATTTTATTAACGAAGATAAAAGCTCTACTCATGAACAAAACGAATTAAGAAATAAGATCGAATCAGAATTAATGAAAATTGAATTTTCAAATTTCAAGTTTACTCAAATTGAAAAATTAAAGTTAAAAATACTAATTCAATATTATGATGATATCTTAAGAGGGTTTGCCAATCGAGAACATCTTGCTCCATTAATTAAAAGAATGGAAAAACGATTTGATGATTTAAAGAAAGTTATTGAGGTTAGAGATGAAGTCATAACAAGAACAAATATTACTGTCGTTTCATTGAAAAATGTAAATATCCATATGCGTAAAATCTTGCCATTATTATTTTGCAAACAGTTATATGATGAACAGAAAAACAAAAATGATAATACAACATATCTGAATCTAATAATTGATGAGGCTCACAATATATTGTCAAGGATGTCAGAAAGAGAAAGTGAACAATGGAAAGATTACAGATTAGAAACTTTTGAGGAAATAATCAAAGAAGGAAGAAAGTTTGGTGTATTTCTCACTTTAGCTAGCCAAAGACCATCAGATATTTCAGCAACTATACTTTCTCAACTTCATAATTTCTTCTTACATCGGCTAATTAATAATAATGATATTATGGCAATTGAGAAATCTATTTCCTATTTAGATAAACTCTCATTCGAATATTTACCAATACTGCCAACAGGAACATGTATTCTTGCTGGTTTAGTTGCGCAAGTACCAGTTATAATTGATATTGGTACAATTGAAGACGGTTTTGAACCAGAAAATAAAACTATCAATTTAATCAAGAATTGGGAACAAAATTCTTAATTTATTATAATGATTCTTTAAATGTTTGATCTTTTAAATAAGGATAGAAAAACAGATTCAGGTTATCATACTCAAATTGGAAGAGAGTGGAGATTATTTGGAGAACCCCAAAAACTTCATAATCCTCTTGTGTATTCTGCATTTGAATTTAGAATGGCAATAGAACGATTTTTATTTGAATTTTTTTATATAATGAAAAAACGTTTTTTTAGTAAGCGCGATGAAAGAAAAGTATCATCTGTTGATAAATTAATTAAAGCAATTTATTTCGAAGTTGGAGGACAAAAAAATTTAATAAAAAGATTGCGTTTTAATAGAATTGTTGCTGAATTACAAATTATCAATGGTCATTATCTTACAGGAAGGAATCTCCCATCTGTTTTCGAAATAGATATCTTAGATAAATATTGGCAGAAATTAAGTAATTATTGCCATAAACAATTACAGCCGGAAATTACATGGATTTCAATGGGTAATGATTGGGTAAACAATGGATATAATTTATTAAACGAAGTGGAAAATTATTTATTCAAAGTTACCATTGAGAATTCTATTGGATGGGTCAATATGGATAATGTAGAAATTGAGTTAAAAGACGCTTTAAAAGATTATCTTGATAATGCAATCGATGAAAACACTTTAAAGTTAAGATTAAGTTTAATAAAACCGATTTTTGAATATAGAAATATGAATAAAATTTTATGACCTTATACCAATTAAATACACAATCGATTTATTGAGGGGCTAAAAGTCAGAAAGATGCTTCAATTGTTATTATAAATACAATAATTTAAATAGCATAATTTTTTAGTATTGAGTATATTAAAACATCTACATCAAATGTGAAAGATCAGAAAAACAATATTTTGATAACATAGGAAAACCGACGTTTCGCAGAACCAAAAGAGCCGTTTTTCTTAACGCCCGAAAAAATGTAAAATAGAAAACTGAAATAAATAAAAAGACTTAATGAAAAGAGACACCGAAATATCAAGTGAAGTTGCCCTAATTTGGAATACCGCCAATGATGT
Organism: Ignavibacteria bacterium; assembly: GCA_041859005.1. Lineage (GTDB taxonomy): Bacteria > Bacteroidota > Ignavibacteria > Tepidaquicellales > Tepidaquicellaceae > CAIKZJ01. Next base: position 8,333 of record JBHELA010000123.1, on the reverse strand, counting down.
TCTGAGAGACATTTTTCAACGGACAGAGTACCCAGACATTATTTATCCAATGGTACTAATCCGAAGGATTGAAGGCGTTTTGATTGCCAAAACCGATGAGTTAAAAAAACAATTGGAAATCCAGTTGGCAAAGGTGAATGCTAAAACGCAGACACAAATACTAAACAGCAAAGTATTAGAAGCAATCAAGTTTAACAATACGAGCACGCACAATACTTTGCAATCGTTGGCTGATGAAGGCGAAAGCAGTATCAAGAATAATTTTATCAGTTATTTAAACGGCTATACCGACAATATTAAAATCATTATTGACCGATCGGGTATTCGTTCCCACATCAACAAACTGTCAGAGGAAAAAATACTTTTTACGCTTATAAAAGATTTTGCTCAAATAGACCTTAGCCCACAAAAGGTTAGCAACATCAAAATGGGTTATGTGTTTGAGGAGCTGGTTCGCAAATTTTCGGAAGCCAATAATGCAGAAGCCGGAGAGCACTACACTCCACGAGAAGTAATTGACCTAATGACGCACATGCTCGATATGGACGAGAAAACCATTAAAGACGGGGAACTCGTAACTATTTACGACCCCGCCTGCGGCAGTGGTGGTATGCTTACGGCAGCTAAAGAATTCATAGAAGAAAAAATTAATAAGAATGCTCACGTTAAATTATTTGGTCAAGAAGTAAATGATAAAACCTGGGCTGTATGTGAAGCTGATTTGCTTTTAAAGAATGAACAAGCAAAAATCATAAAAGGCGACACACTTTACGAAGACGGAACAGCAGGCGAGCAGTTCGACTTTATGCTTTCTAATCCGCCTTATGGCAAGAGCTGGAAGAAGATACAAAAGAAAGTAATGACTACCAGCAATGGTCGTTTTGACGTAGGGCAGCCCCGAAGCAGTGACGGACAATTGCTCTTTACACTGCATATGATAAGCAAAATGAAACCTGCTGAGTTGGGCGGTTCTGCCATTGCGATTGTTCACAACGGTTCACCTTTGTTTAGCGGTGATGCAGGAAGCGGCGAAAGCGAAATCAGAAAATATGTTTTAGAAAATGACTGGCTCGAGACCATTGTAGCCCTGCCAACTGAATTATTTTACAACACTGGTATTGCCACATACATCTGGCTGATACGAAACAACAAACCGGCAAAACGCAAAGGCAAGATACAATTGATTAATGCGGTTGACTTTTGGAAACCGATGAAACGCAGTTTGGGCAACAAACGCAGACGCATACATAACGGAATAGAAGGCAGCGGAGAAAACGAGCGCTATGTAGAAGCCAACGACCAAATAAAGCAAATTATTGAAATTCACAAAACCTTTAAGGAAGGACAATACAGCAAAATATTTGAACTCGAAGATTTTGCTTATCGCAAAGTGTCTTTGGATTTGGAGGAAACCGATGAAGACGGCAACCCAATGACCATTGAAAAAGAAGTAACCGTTGCTCAGAATAAATTAGAGGAAATTTTAGTGGTTAAAACTGCCGATGACAAAAAACGATTGGCAGAGCTGAAAGACAAAAAGGGCAAAGAAGGCGAATTTACATTTACCATTAATGCCGAAAGTGAACTGGCAACCAAAAACAAAACCGCTGATACAAGCATTACCATTCGCAAAACTTTAGACGGAAACAAATTGAGTTTGAAAGCAACCATTAACGTACCAAAAATTGTAAAAGACACCGAGTACATACCCTGGAAAGACGACAAGGACGCTTTTTTGAAAAAAGAAGTGGAAAAGAAATGGACGATAACAGCAGAAGAAAAAGGCTACGAAATACCGTTTACCAAACATTTTTATGTGTATCAACCTTTGCGTGAACAAGCCAAAGTAGTGAACGAAATTGCAGCACTGGAAATCAAAAATCTGGAACTGATGAAAACTTTAGGCATTACCTTATGAGCAGATACGGAACATACAAGCCAAGCTGTATTAATTGGATTGGGCAAGTGCCGGAGCATTGGGAAATAAAGAGATTAAAAGAAATTTCTAATGTTGAAACAGGAAATACTCCTTCAATGAGCAATCCTGACTTTTATTCAGAAGATGGAATGCCTTGGATAAAACCTGATAATCTTAATGACTTTATTGAGCTAACGGATTCATCAGAAAAATTATCTGAAAAGGGAATTAAGGAAGCAAGAACTGCAAGAAAGGGAGCAGTATTAGTCTGTTGCATTGGATCTATTGGCAAAATTGGAGTTGCTGGTTGTAGTTTGACTACAAATCAACAGATTAATTCAGTCGAATTTTATAATACACGTGTTTTGGACAAATACGGAATGTATTTACTTTTTACTTCTGAGGCTGAGTTAATCAAGCAATCAAATAAGGTTGTGGTTTCAATTTTAAACAAAGTTAAACAAAGTCAAATCAAATACCCCATTCCAACAATTGATGAACAACTAAATATTGCCAACTACTTAGACGACCAAACCCAAAAGATTGACCGCTTGATAGCCAACAAAAAAGCACAGGCAGAAAAACTGAAAGAACTACGGCAAATTGAAATAAACAATGCCGTTACCAAAGGCTTAAACCCCAATGCCGAAATAAAAGACAGCGACATTGATTGGCTTGGGAAAATTCCGAAGCATTGGAAACTACGCAGGTTTAAGTATATCTCATATATGAAAGGAAGAATTGGTTGGCAAGGTTTAAAAAACGAAGAATTTACTTTTAATGAGAATGAACCATTTTTAATAACAGGTATGAATTTTAAAGATGGAATAATAAGATGGGAAGAGGTTTATCATATACCAGAAGAAAGGTATAACGAAGCACCAGAAATACAACTAATGAATGGTGATGTTCTTATGACAAAGGATGGAACTATTGGAAAGTTACTTTTCGTGGATACTATACCATACCCAATTCGTGCATCATTGAATAGCCACTTGTTAGTTTTTAGACCATTCGGAAAATCTTATTTTCCAAGATATTTATACTATCAACTTCAGTCAAATCTATTTCAAGACCACATTGAAGTTACAAAAACTGGGACGACCTTTTTTGGAATTACTCAAGAAGCCGTTGGATATTACAAGGTTTTGCTACCAGGTTATGAAGAACAAGAAGAAATTGCATCATTTCTCGACAATAAAACAAATAATATAGACCGACTAATTATAAATATTAATGACCAAATTGAAAAACTGCAAGAGTTAAGAAAGATAAAAATATACGAAGCCGTAACGGGCAAAATAAAAGTAAACGCTTATGCCGAGACAACAGCGTAAAGATTGGGAAAAGATATTTGAAGACCATTTTTGTCATCAGCTTGACACTAAATGGGAATACCGTATTTTCCGTGACAGTGAAATAACGGTAGATAAGGAAAATTGCATCCATTGGGATAGATTAGAACAGTTTTGGGAAGATACCCAACGCCCCACCCTGAAATCCGTAAAATCGGAATTGGGCTACGATTGGAAAAAAGATCTGGGCAAAAAAATCAGCGAACAACTGCAAGACAGACCCTTGTTTCAATTTCTTCGTGAAGGGCTGAAAGTAAACAGTCAGCACACTCTGGATTTACTCTATTTCAAGCCCGAACGCAGCGACAATAAGCATCAAGAAGAACTTGCTAAGAATAACATCTTTAGCGTTATTCGCCAATACCATTTTACTAGTGCCTCAAATGCCCGCCAAGAGGAAGATGACCGCCAAAGCATTGACATTGTTATTTGTTTGAACGGTTTTGCCATTATTACTATAGAGCTAAAGCATACACTTGCAGGGCAGAACGTAAACGATGCAGTAAAACAATATTGCAATCGTGAGATAGACCGAGCCATTTATAACCGTGCTTTTGTACACATAGCCGCGGATGATGAAAAGGCAAAAATTGCCACAACATTCAGCAAGCCGCCCACAAAAGACGATTTCAGGGAATTCAACACTGGTTTGCTTAATCAAAAAATAAGTGGTGATGATTATGCCGTGCAATACCTGTACAATGAAATTTTGATGCCCAACAACGTGTTGAATTTTATTGAACGGTACCTGTATGGAAACACAAAGGGCTGGATTTTTCCGCGCTATCACCAGCAGCGTTGCGTAAAACGCATTTTCGAAAATATTATCGAGCATTATCTCAATAATAAATCGCTAAACCTTCGCTATCTCATACAGCACAGTGCGGGAAGCGGAAAGAGCAATACAATTGTTTGGCTTGTGCAGAACCTGCGAAATCTGCATGTTGAAAACCAAAAGCTATTTGACCATATAATCATACTTACACATCGCATTAATCTTGATGACCAGATAAGCAAAGATTTTATCAAAGCCATTGGACAAACAGGCGTTGTGGGATATTGCAAAACCAGTAATGATGTTAGATTGGCACTGGGTGAACGATTAGACAACTACCGCAATCCTGAAATCCCAGTAAATGCACCAGTCATAGTTACAATACTGCATAAGTTTTCATTCCTGAAAGATTTGGCAGACCAAACGGGTAAAAAGATTTGTTTCATCATAGACGAAGCACACACAAATCAGGAAGGGAAGCTGCACGAAAAAATGGTAGCTATGTTTGACGAAGCCACGGGATTAACTACCCAACAAAAAATCGAGGAAGAAACAGACGAGCAGGAAGAACTGATTGAAGAAATTGCAAGAAAGGAATTTCCTAACCTGTGTTTTATAGCCCTAACCGCTACTCCAAGCAATAAAACAATTCAGCACTTTGGCAATGCAGGCGGCGCATTTGATGTGTACAGCATGGATGAAGCCATTGCTGAAGGCTACATAATGGACGTGGCAAAAAACATCATCAATTACGAAACACTTTACGAACTCAACTACAAACTACCTGACGACCACAAGCAGCACGAATATCCGACTTTGCAGGTTTATCGTGCTTTGAAATTAAAAGCTTTTGAAGATGATGAAGTAATCAAAGAGAAATGCAAAATCATTGTTTCCATTTTCAAAGACAAAACCGCCGATAAAATTGAGGGCAAGGCAAAATCAATGATTGTTACTTCAAGCCGATTGAGTGCTGTGAAATACAAACTGTTCTTGGATGAAGAACTTCAAAGACGAGGTCTTAAATGGAAAACACTGGTTGCCTTTAGCGGACAAACCAACTTCAACAGCACATTCTATTCGGAGACAGAAATGAACAAACCAAACAATCCGAAGTCGTTAAAGATTGAAGATTGTTTTGAAAAAGGCGATGACATACGTTTTTTGATTGTGGCAAATAAATTTCAAGTTGGTTTTAGCGAAAAAATGCTGCACACAATGTTTATAGACAAGGCACTGCAAGACAGAAACGCAGTACAGACTATCAGTAGATTAAACCGCGTTTATCCGGGTAAAAAATTCGATACATTAACCGTTGACTTTACCAATTCATATGATAAAATTATAAAGGCATTCCGTAAGTTTCAGCACAATGTAGAAAGCCACAAAGAAGCAAACCCAGACGACCTTTATAAAATAAAAGACGAATTATTGAAGCGGGGTATTTTTACGCTTGAAGATGTGGATGAATGTTTACGTCTGTTCAACAGCGAAAAGCCGACTGATGATGTACCTCTGTCAGTATTGCTCACCAAAATAAAAAGCATATTGGAAGCTAAAGCCGATATTGACAAACGCAGAGAGTTCAGAACCTTGCTGGCTCGATATGTAAGTTTGTTTGCTTTCATTCGTGCCTTATTCCGCCTGCGTTTAAATGATAAAGCGCTGATTGACTTCCATATTTTCGCTTCATTACTTTACAAAAAACTCGACCCCTCAATGAGTGCCGAAGACCTTGAAAGGGAAATAGAAAAAGTGAGTCTCAAAACCTATGATATAGAAAAAATATCGGATAGAGTTTGCGAACCCGGAGATGATGACGATAATGATAAAGGCGGCGGACAACGGGGCGGAAGTGTAACCGGTGTTCCTCCAATGGCGACGGTTGAGGAGGTAGTAATCGCTATCAATTTACGTTTCAAGGAGAGAATTTCACCTGAAGGGGTTACGGTTGTAGAGAATTACCTTCAAACATTAAAAACTGACAATGATCTAAAAACAACCATCAAAAACAACCTGACGCAAGATGAAAGACAGGTTTATGATTTGGTTATTAAAGGTATTATGGACAAACTTTACACAGATTATATCATCAATCATTCACCCAAACACTATGGTGAACTAACACAAGAAAACATTCAGGGATTTATTAACCAAAGTGCCTATAAAATGATGAGAGAAATACTGAGGGCAGCTTAAATATATCGAATTGAGTATGCTCAAATAATATCATGCAAGAACGAAGCAAGATGTTTTTGATGAAGATGGCAAAATATGGTTGATAACTGAAAGTTTAAAAACTGAAATCCTGCTGTAAAGGATGATGCTTGAGAGAGCATCTGGATTTGAGTATATCTTTTCTTAGAATTGTTTTTATTAGATCCACTGTATGCAGTGGGCAGGCCTGCAAATATCACGATAAAGGAAATCGGGATGCGAAGAACGCACAGGGAGAGTCCCGATAAATCGGGATGCACAGAACGCACAGGGAGTGCAGTGAAAAGGTGATGAAGAACAGTGAGGAAGTTATGGAGTTAGGAAGTTAGGAGATAGTTGATAGAAAAAGAAGAGCAAAGGATTAGATTCCCGACTAGAGCTTTCGGGAATGACAAGATTTTTTAAGACCTTTAAAACTGCCAAAAGCAGTCAGGCTGTCGAAGGCAGACAGGTAAGCTTGATTTGAATTATAAATCATGGAAGATTGTTTTAAAATACAATTAAATAATAAGGCATCATCTATGAAAAAACTTATATTGCTTTCGTTAGTTATATTACTATCCGCAGCAGGATTATTCTATATCTTAAAAAATTCTTCGAATGAAATTGAAACCCGATTAAAGGGAAAAAAATACGAAACGGGTGACGAGGACAATCCTGAAGCAAGGCGGCAGCAGGATTTTAAAAAGCTCCGCGATATAAACACAAACAGAATTCCTGATAATATAAAGAATCTTGAACAGGATTTTGCTTCAAGGCTTCCAAAGATTACAGACCTGGACAATACACAGGCATTAGCCTGGGTTGAGAGAGGACCGAATAATGTGGGAGGAAGAACAAGAGCGCTTGCGGGTGATATAAATGATGCAAATATAATTATAGCAGGAGGAATAACAGGCGGGATGTGGAAAACAGTCAACGACGGTACGAGCTGGACGAAAACGACTTCAAATTCACAGCTTCATTCAGCGACTTGTCTTGTTCAGGACAGGAGAACCGGAAACACAACAAAATGGTATGCGGGAACAGGTGAAAGGGACGGAAATTCAGCGGGACAGTTCAATTCGGCAACACAATTTACGGGGAACGGAGTTTTCAAATCAACGGACAACGGTTCAAGCTGGACGCTGCTGACTTCTACATCCGGAATACCGCCGAATAGTTTCACGTCGGACTGGCAGTATGTATGGAATGTAGCAACGGACGTATCGAATGCAGGGGAGGATGAAGTATATGCGGCGACGGTCGGCTCTATATACAGAAGTTCAAACGGCGGTACTGACTGGACGCAGGTACTGGGAAGTTCAACTACGAGGTCAACTTTTACTGACATATCGGTTTCAACAACGGGAGTAGTTTATGCGTCAGGAAGTTACATTGACGGCGGACCGATGAACGGAATAAGAAGGTCAACTGACGGAATTAGCTGGGTTGATATTACACCTGCGGCAAATTTTCCTGCGACATACGGCAGAATTGTAACAGCACTTGCTCCTTCAAACGAGAATGTTCTTTATGTGCTTATTCAGGGAGTACCTAACGTAGTACCTAACGTAGAACCTAATTCTGTGAACGGACATCAATTATGGAAATATACATATATAAGCGGAGACGGAACAGGAGCAGGAGGAAGCTGGGTAAGCAGAGGCGGCAACCTTCCGCAGGCGGGACAGAACAATTACGGCAATTTCAACGAGCCTTTTGACAGTCAGGGAGGATATGACCTTGCAATAATGGTAAAACCCAATGACGAAAATTTCATAATACTGAATGCAGTTAATACTTACATATCAACAGATGGGTTTGCAACGAACACAAATGCAAAAAGAATAGGCGGATATCAGCCGGGTTCGGAAAACGGAACATATACGAACCATCATGCAGACGCTCATTCAGGATTCTTTCCGGCGGGGAGCAATGTAATTTTTTATTCAGGACACGACGGCGGCATTTCGAAAACGAATGATATAACGACAAATGTAACAGCGGAAAACCCTGTAACCTGGCAGAGTCTTAATAACGGTTACAATGTAACACAGTATTACGGAATTGCCATATCGCCTGAAAC
>JBHELA010000135.1:0-3389 GCA_041859005.1 Ignavibacteria bacterium | reverse complement strand
TATGAACAAATTTAACATTATTTTTATACATATTTTATGACAAATGAATAAAGAAAGAAAAGGCGTAAACAATCCGAATATACAAACGGACGACGAAAAAGATTATATATCACAAGTTCGTCCTAAAAGTTTTAGGGATTTTACAGGGCAGTCGAAAATAAAGGAAAATTTATCCGTATTTATTAAAAGCGCAAAAAAATTAGGAGAGTCTCTCGACCATGTGCTTTTTACCGGTCCTCCTGGTCTCGGCAAAACAACTCTTGCAAACATTATTGCAAACGAAATGAAGACAGATATTGTCAGTACTTCAGGGCCTGTAATTGAAAAGCCCGGCGACCTTGCAGGGATGCTCACAAAACTTAAGAACAATCAGATTCTTTTTATTGACGAAATACACAGAATTCCTAAAGTAGTTGAGGAGTTCCTTTATTCCGCTATGGAAGAGTATAAACTCGATATTATGATTGACCAGGGACCTGCAGCTAGAAGTATTCCTATCAAACTCGAACGATTTACTTTGATAGGCGCTACAACAAGGCAGGGGTTATTATCCTCACCTATGCTTGACAGATTTGGTATTACATGCAGACTAGAATATTATTCCACAGAAAATCTTATTGATATAGTTAATCGTTCTGCGGGCATTTTAAACATCAAAATCACTAAAGATGGGGCATCTGAAATTGCTAAACGCAGCCGTGCTACTCCGCGAATTGCAAACAGACTGCTCAGAAGAACACGTGATTTTGCAATCGTTAAGGGTGATGGCACTATTGATACTGAAATAGCAAAGTACGCTCTGGAATCTCTTGGCGTTGATGAATATGGACTTGATGCAACAGATAAAAAGATACTCGAAACAATTATCTCAAAGCACAACGGCGGACCTGTAGGACTTTCAACGATTGCTGCTTCAATAGGAGAAGATACAGGTACAGTTGAAGACGTATATGAGCCTTTTCTTATGATCGAGGGATTTATAAGACGAACTCCCAAAGGGCGCGAAGCTACTCCGCTTGCTTATAAACATCTAAATCTTTCAAAACAGAAAGGGAATACAATGTTTGATGCTTGATTTCCTGTCGAAATAACGCTTAAAAACTCTTGCTTTATTCCCTTAAAAATAAAACTTAAAGTTGTTAATTTTGGTTATAATTATTAATGGCAAAAATCTATAAACAAATATTAATTATCATAGCTATTAGCGCTGCATTAGGACTTACTGCTAATGCTATTAATCCTGATGGTGTTAAGCTGATACTCGATAAAAACATTTATGCTCTCGATACAGCAAAACAAAAGAAGTCTGTAAGTGATTTCGTTAACGATCCTTTCGATACAACTTCCAACAAGAAACATAACAATGTTCTCAGCGGGCAGATGAACAAAGAGGGATTTATAGAACCCGAGAATATAACGGTTGAACTTGCAAAGAATATTTTTGACCGGAAAGCACTATTTATCGATGCCAGGACAAAGGAAGAATTCGATTCGTTACACGTTAAAGGAGCAATTAATCTTCCTTATGAAGAATTCAGAAGCAAATCTTACTACCAGAAAGTTGAAACAATGAAGAAGTACAATAAAGACGGTCTCATTGTTGTTTACTGTAAAGGTGATAAATGCGAAGTGAGTATTGACCTTGCTTATGAAATTGCAAGACTTGGATTTACGAGCGTTAGTATTTACCGCGGCGGGATTAAAGAGTGGAAAGCAAAAGAATATCCTACGGAACCATAGAAGATGAAAGAGTTTATATCAAATAAATATGTAGTTATAACATTAAGGGTCTTACTTGGCTTAATTTTCATATATTCATCTGTAGGTAAACTTTTTAACTCTGCCGAATTTGCAAAGGCAATATTAAGATATGATTTTCTGCCAATTTACTTCGTAAATCTTTTAGCAATAGTTTTGCCATGGCTTGAGTTTGTTGTTGGGCTGCTGTTAATAGCAGGTATTTATAAGAAAGCATCCTCCTTCTTGGCAGGTGCTTCACTTGTAATGTTCTTAATAGCTTTAATATCAGCGGTTGCACGCGGGCTTGATATAAGCTGCGGGTGTTTTTCACTTGAAGAATCATCTTCAAAAGGTGATATTATGTACAGGATAATTCAGGATTTCTTCATGCTTGCAGCTGTAATTATTGTGTATAAGTTTGGAGACGCAAAGAAAGAAGAAAAACCTGAAACATCAACAGAAATTATAAATTAATTAAATAAATAATATGAACAAATTTCTCGAATCAAAAGCAGGAAAAACATCTTATTTCGTCGTGGGATTGGCAGTTATTTTCACGATTATGTTTTTCGTATTGAACAACTCAAAGCTAACTGCATCATTAAAAGCACCAAAAATTGTCTTTAAAGAAGAAGTTCATGACTTTGGTAAAGTTCCAAGAGGTCCTGAACTTCAGTACAATTTTAAGTTTACCAACAAAGGGAATGCAAATCTGCTAATCGAAAGAGTACAGACTTCTTGCGGTTGTACAGGCGCGACAGTCGGAGAAAAGACCGAATACAAGAAGAATGAATCAGGTGAAATTAAAGTTAACTTTACTACTCAGGGTAGGGAAGGACAACAGGAAAAAACAATCATAATCTATTCAAATGATCCTGAAAATCCGCAAAAAGTTCTTTCAATTAAATGCGAAATTGATCCATCAATGACTTACTAAGATTTTTCTCAAAATGAAAAAAGCCGTCTCTAAGACGGCTTTTTTGTTTCTAATTCCCGTTCGAAAACACCTTGCAGTTTTCTATGAATTTATATGATAGTGTTACAAGTTTTGAATTTACGTTCTGTGAATATTTTATCGCACTGTTAAAATCTTCCGCTGCAAGACTAAAATTTCTGAGTAAGTAATAATTAAATCCTCTCCTGAAATAAAGAAAACTTTCCTGAGGATATTCCAATATCTGTCTTGTAAGATTCACAACGTTCGTGTTTATATTATCAAGAATTAATACAACATACTGGGACTTGTAATTTGAAAAAAACGAGCTTGAGTATAAATTTGAAAGCAAATCCAAATCCCTGAAAAAATTTGTAGTATCACCAATAGTCGTATAAAGCACCGCCCTAATGTAAAGATACATAGCGTTAGAAGGGTCTATATTTAATGCTGAATTCATGTCCTTTAATGCCATATCATATTTTCCTAAATCCACATAAGAATTCGCCCTGCCCCAGTACCCTTCAGAACTAAAAGCATCTTTCTGTATTGCGCGGTTGAAATCGTCCAGTGAATTCTGCGGCATACTCAGTTTCAGATATGCATAACCTCTGCTTTCATAATACTTGTTGTATCCGGGGCGTAGATTAATTGCCGTTGAATAGTCCCTCAATGCATCATCAAACCGTCTCAATGATTCGTAACACATTCCTCG
>JBHELA010000424.1:0-5485 GCA_041859005.1 Ignavibacteria bacterium | reverse complement strand
AACCGTATTATTAAATTTACTAATAAAACAATGTACACTTACAAAAGATCAACAAGAAATTACGGAAAAGTGAAGATAAGTACAAAGATGAAGGTTTTAATTTTATTAATCTTAACACAATTCAGCGTCTGTTTTGCTCAGGTCATAATTATGGGAACCATTTAATCTACGGATGTGAAAAAGATTTTCTTCAATCGACTTAACAATATAGCGAGAAAAGTGATATTAATGGATCAGCAAAAGTGGGATTAAAAATAATTAAAATTATAAAAAATAACTTCAATATTAATATTAATTTTATTTATAATGAAAAAATCAATTAAATCAATCTTGTTTCTTTTTATAGTCCTGATAGTAATAGGATTAATGTATTGTCCGATGCTTGGGGCGTCTGGAAATCAAAACATTAATCCCGATTCCACGAAAGTCCTTGTAATTGGAACCATACATGGGAATCATGAAACAAATAAAAACTATTCGTATCAGGATTTGCTGAATATTCTAACCACATTTCGTCCGGATGCTATCTGCGTTGAAATACCGCCCGATTATTTCCGAAAAAGATCTTATCTAAAAGAAATGATGTTAGCATCAATATTAGGAATAGAACACTCTATTAATGTTTATCCAATTGATTGGTGGCCTTCCGAAGATAACAGAGTGAACAGAAATGAGTATGTTAAAACAGAAGAATACAAATTAAAGGAGAAACAATATTATGAACTGGAAAGATCAAATGAAATAATGCAGAACTTTTATGAAAAATACGGAAGTCTGGATAGTCTTTGGAATGAAAACAAGCAAGGATATCAGTTTTTTAATGAAGAAGAATATAATGATTATATAAGGGAAATGTATGCAATAAATATAGCTGTTTTTGGTGATGGACCCATGAACTTATCGTATCAAACCCGCAATAGTAAAATGCTTGAGTTAATAAATAATGCTGTTGCAGAGAATAAAAATAAACGGATTATTGTTCTGACAGGTGCTGAACATAAGCACTATTTTGACATAGAATTATCAAAGAGAACTGATTTGAAATTAGTCAAATTCAAAGATATTTTACCGCTCAGGGAAGAAAAGCCAAGTAAAAACATTACAGATTTTATTGAAAAAAATCTTGCAAGGGATTATTATGATGTTACCGAATCGAAGGAGAATATTGATATGATGTATCAAGGTGCCTTAATTTCTCTTATTCATGGACTCGGAATGGATCACGATCCTTCTATTATTCCGGATACAAATATTGGACAAGCAAAAGTGATATTAGAAGAATGGAAATCAGATTATCCTAATTCTGCATACCTGCAATTTGAAATAGCCTGGGTCGAATTTCTCGAAGGTAATTACAAACAATCTGCTGCAATTTTAGAGTCCATTGCTTTTCGACTGGATGAGATACCTGAAAGTACGCAATGGTTTATAAAGACTTTTTATTTCAGGAATCTTGGTTTCTGTTATGATATGATTGGAGAAAGGGAGAAAGCAATTAATTGTTATAACGATGGGATAGCCATGTGTAAAAAACTTGGGACCAAAGAATTTTATGTTAAATTAACTTACAAGAATTATCTTGCTGAACCATATAAAGGGAAAAAACTTTAATAAAATTGAGAAGAATAGAATTGTCTATAAATATTTCATAACTAATACATAAAAAATGAAAGCAATTATATGCACTAAATACGGACCACCTGAAGTGCTTGTGTTTAAAGAAGTGGAAAAACCTTTACCAAAAGATAATGAAGTACTGATAAAAGTAATTGCAACAACGGTACACATAGGGGATACAAAGATCCGGCGATTAGAGCCGGGTTTAGGAACCGTGACGGATTTCTTTTTTAAACCCCTGATGCGAATCATTTTGGGTTTCAGAGGACCAAGAAAAAAAATACTTGGAATGGAGCTTGCCGGTGATATTGAAGCAATCGGCAAAGATGTTACAAAGTTTAAGATTGGTGATCCTGTTTTTGCATCAACTGAATTCAGGTTGGGAGCCTATGCACAGTATTGCTGTATGCCTGAAGCCGGGATACTTGCAATAAAACCAAGCAATATGACATACGAGGAAGCCGCCCCTGTTTCTAACGGAGGATTAACCGCATTGATACATCTTAGAAAAGCGAATATTCAAAACGGGCAAAAGGTATTAATCTATGGAGCATCCGGCAGTGTTGGCACTTATGCAGTTCAGATTGCAAAGCACTCCGGGGCAGAAGTTACCGGTGTATGCAGTACTGCGAATCTGGAAATGGTGAAATCTCTGGGAGCCGATAAGCTTATCGATTACACTCAAGAGGATTTTACAGAAAGCGGCGATGCTTATGATGTTATTTTTGATGCAGTAGGAAAGATTGCATCTTCAAAGCGTAAAAAATCACTGACAAAGTCAGGAATATATTCAAGTGCTCTTGATTTGAAAGGCAACATTAAATTAAAGGCAGATGACCTGAACTTTCTCAAAGAACTCTGCGAGAAAGGAAAACTAAGAACGGTGATTGATAAGTGTTATTCTTTTGAACAAATAGTTGAGGCTCATAGGTATGTTGACAAAGGACACAAAAGAGGGAATGTAGTTATTACTCTATAATACTCAGAAATCACGTGAAAAGATTTACTCCAATATTCGTTATAACACTTTTAGTTTCTCTTTTCTTTATTTCTTCCGGGAATAAGAGTGCTGAACTAAGCAGGTATGTAATTCTCGACACAACCTATTCTAATTTACCGATTCTCCATCTAAGTGGAACTCCTTATGAAAATGGATTTCAGCACGGAAAGATTATGAAAAACAGGATTATTGAACTTGTTGGATTATGGAAAAAAGAAATTGAAGTAAATTATCAAATGCCCGCAGATGAATTTATTAAAATGTTTCTTGATTCGACTGATTATATTCCTGCAATTCAAAAATGGACACCGGATTTACTAGAAGAGATTCAAGGGATTAGCGCCGGTTCCGGAATAGATTTTAATACCATATTTGCATTTCAACTCATTGATGAGATATGGACAAATGCAAGATTGATAAACATACCGCATCATTGCACTTCTGTCGGAATAAACAACTATAAGAAAGACGGAAGTTCAAATTATATTGCTCAAAATATTGACATTACTCCATTCTATCATGGATTTGAAATTCTATTAGACATAAAGGATAAAAATTCAGATTCGAGAAAGTTAGTGACAACTTTTGCCGGATATATAGGAGCAAATGGGCTAAATAAAAATATAGGGATTACCGAGAATACCTTATCTGATTTAAAGAGTTCACTCAATGGACTACCTGTCTGCTGTGTAGCAAGGGGTGTTTTAGAAAAAACTTCATTTGATGAAGCTGTGAATTTTATTAAAACCATTAAACATGCTTCAGGGCAAAATTATATTCTTGGCTCAAAACATGATATCTTATCGCTGGAATGTGCATCCGATTTGGTTACTGAATATTGGCCGGATTCAACAAAAAATTTTACATTCCATGCAAACAGGCCGCTTACAAATACTTCATACCAACCGGCTAATTTAATAGCGTTATATGGTGGTTTTTCAGATGATAGATTAGAATCGATGAAAAACATAATATTATATAATGAACACATTAATTTGGTGACTATTAAGAATGCACTTTCTGCAAAACCTGTCTGCAATAGCAATACTTTTGTTTCCACGATTATGGAGTTTGGCAATGACTATAGCGAACTCATGATATCTCCGGGGAAACCTGATTCGACAGAATATCTTGTATTTAGAATTAAAAAATAACAATTAAAGTAATGAAGTTATAATTATATAGTTCTCGGAAAAGTCAAATAAATCAATATCAATATGAAAATAATTATTTGCATTTTAATGTTAATGTTTGTGATAGATTGCAGATCACAAGTTATAGACGATGGAAATCCTCAATATTCTGAAGAAATTGAAAATCAAATTAAAAGAATAACAGAAAACCTGAAAGTTGGAGACCAATTTGGGAATAATTATAAAAACGCAACCTTAGAAGAGAGGTTAGCAAATTATAAAATACCAGGAATAAGTATTGCTGTAATTGATAATGGAGAAATTAAATGGGCACGGGGTTTTGGTTATAAAGATGTAAGCACAAAAGAACCTGTTACTCAAAACACACTTTTCCAGGCGGCATCAATCAGTAAGGTATTAACTGCAATAGCTTTTATGAAATTAAAGGAAAAAAATGAAATTGATTTAGATGCTGATGTAAATTTATATTTGAAATCCTGGAAAATCCCTTCGAATAATGGATGGCTGCCTAAAGTTACACTCAGGCAGCTTTTAAGTCATACTGCCGGAATGACTGTAAGCGGATTTGGAGGCTATTCTATTCATGATTCAATACCAGCAACCGTACAAATATTGAACGGAGAATATCCTGCTAATTCTTTACCGGTAAAAGTAAATATTTTTCCGGGAACCCGAGCAAGATATTCGGGAGGCGGCTTTATAGTTGCACAGTTAATCTTAGAAGACAAATTCAATCAGCCGTTTTATAGTGTAATGGATAGTTTAGTATTATCCCCGTTGAATCTTAAAACGTCTACTTTTGAGCAGCCTAAATTAAATTCAGAACATCAATTAAATGCTACAGGTTATGTTTTAGACTATCAACCAATAAATGGAGGATTTGATATTCACCCCGAAATGGCAGCGGCGGGTCTCTGGACTAATCCCTTGGATTTAGCGAAAATAATATTGGAAATACAAAAGGGCATACATGGTAAATCAGATTTTATCAGTCCCAAAAGTGCGAATGAGATGCTTACACAGCAAAACACAGATGCTACCGGAATAGGTCTTGGGTTTTGGTTTTATCAGAATGCCAGAGGGGACTCTTTATTATTTACACATGCCGGAGGGAATGATGGTTTTCAATCTCTGTTCTTTGGATACAAAAATTTAGGCAAGGGAGTTGTAGTTATGATTAATTCAAGTAATGATTATGAACTGATGTATGAGATAATTCGATCAATAGCATTAGAATATAAGTGGCCTGAACGTTTTTTACAGGAAAATATAAAACATAATATAAGTGATAAACTATTAAATACTTATACAGGCAAATATATTTTTGATGGGAATGGTGAAATATTGATCAGGAAAGTCGGCGGTAAATTATCTTTAGAAATGCAATCACAGCCTCCTGTTTATTTAATAGCCGAGAGTGAGGATACATTTTATTCTGAACAATTAAATATTAAGGTAACCTTTACTAAAACAGATAATATTATTAACAGTTTAGAAATACAACAGGATGGAGCAAACAGCATTTTTGCAAAAATAACAAAGAATTAATAATTATAACCATTCATAACAAAATGAAAATAGGAATTATAGGAGCTGGGGGAGTCGGCGGATATTTTGGCGGCAAGCTTGCGTATGCAGGTTATGATGTTACATTTATTTCCCGCGGTGAACATTTAAAAGCATTACAGGAAAACGGGCTAACCGTAAAAAGCAT
>JBHELA010000234.1:0-6822 GCA_041859005.1 Ignavibacteria bacterium | reverse complement strand
CTGAGTCCGAATTTCAGGTCTGTTGTGCCTGTGTTTTGCAATGTTATCGAGTCTTCCGCGTCGTAGTGTCTTTCGTCAATATTTTTTACTGAATTTGCACCGACTTCACCGCTGAATGTTTTGTGTTTTTTCGGGCGGATGAATGACTGGTCGAAGTATGTGTTCATTGCTTCGGTGTTTCCGACGTTATTCGAGGCGATTACCAGCAGGTTTTTCGTTAGCTGCGCTTCAATTGTGTTTCTGTTTGTTATTGTTAAATCTTTTTTGCCGGCTAAATCGCCAATTAAAGAAAGCTGTGTGTTTCTATTGAGCAGGAAGTTGAATTTTATATCTGTAAAGAGAAATTCGAATTCTTCACCGATAACAGATTTATGTTTATTTCCAGCGGCAATAATGCGTGTCATTAGTGTTTCTACGTTTGCGAGTGTGGATAGAGAATACTCGGTTATTCCGAGTGGATAGAATTCTTGATATTCAGGGCTTGTCTTTCCGAATTTTGCTCGTATGAGTCCTTCCTGACGGCTCGCTTCATCTTTAAATTGCTTGAATATGTTATTCATCGCAATCGTAGAGCCTTCTTTAACGGCGTTTATTGTATCTTCATCCGTAATCGCACCAAAATATGCGTTATATGCGGCAGTTAGTGCGGCTATAATTGTGTTATATATTGCACCGGGATTATTAGCGATAAGCAGCGCAAGGTGTATTTCGGCGAATTTCCTTAGTTTTTCGTCGCTGATTTTCTTTGTATCGAAAATGTTGATAAAATAACTTATTAAATTTCTCATTTCTTGCCTCCTGATTTTTAATGCTTGTTAATATTGAAATAGTTTTTGTACTTTTTCGATTTTTGATAAATAGTTTAATAACTTCTTTTGTGTGTTTCCACTTTCAGAAACATCCCTCCAAATGTTTGTTCCCCTATTTCCGATTTAGGAAATGGTACTCTTAAAGTTTTTTCCCCTATTTCCGATTTAGGAAATGCCACTCCAAAAGTTTTTTCCCCCATTTCCGATTTAGGAAATGGTACTCCTAAAGTTTTTTCCCCTGTTTCCGATTTAGGAAATGCCATTTCAAACTTTATATTCCTCTTTCCTATATTGGAAATGACCCCAAAAAGCCCGCCCAAATAACGGGCGGACTTCACGAGGGAGGGTTATGATTCCATGATGTTAGGTCTGTTTCCGGCAATTCTTTCAAAGAACTTGTTTTGTTCCGTTTCAAATAATATATACATACACCCGCCGGATTTTTTAGGAAAAATATTTTGTATTTGTAATGAAGTATAAATGATTTATATTTATAAGTGGTATCCATCTGCCTAAATAATTTTCATTATTCCTCAAGGTCAGAATTAGATTGTTTTATCAATGAAATTCTGGACCTTGGCGAAAGTTATATTGCTTTTTTAATTCAGGAAGCGGGTCATTATCTACCTGATAATCTAACGCCGCGTGATGCTGCGGTTGATTTACTCGCGGAAATATTCACGACAAAAGATAATGTCCTTGTTAAGTTCAGGAAATTTTTCGAGAACAATTTTGCTTCTGCTAAATTCGATTCCGAAGAGGAGTATCAGAAATACATTCAGGCATTTATTTTTAAGATAATTCAAAACAATCTTCCGCAGATTTATAAAACCGAAGATTCACCGTCGTTCCATATTATCAGAAACCTTAACGAAGCCATTTCCGATTTAAAACTTTTTACGGATTATCATTTTTCGGATAAGTACATTTATGTTTCCGATAATAATACTACAAACCGCCTTCCTGCGGGCAGAGACGACTTGATTGGTATTATCAATCATGCTGGATTTATGAAAGATGTTGTAAACACGAAACTGTTTGTCAGTGAACTTTTTAAAGAGATTGAAAATGCGTCTGCATTCTCGAACAAAGTTAAATTCAATGATTTAGTTTACGTCTGCAGGTATTTCAGTACTCTGGATTATATAAATGAAATGAAAAATGAGCAGGAAGACGAAAATATCACAACGAAATTGAACATGAAATTTATTCTTGATGAAGCATTCTTCTCATTCGATAAATCTTTCAGAAAATATTTGAGCAAGAAAAATTTGTCCGAAATATTTGCAGGATGTATGTATAATTTAATAAAAGACATAATGGAAGAGTATAACGCCGGAAAACAGCGCGATTCGGTTTTGAACCTGACGGTAAAGCATTTTGGTGCATCGGATAAAAATCTCTGCAACAAGGTGCAATACTGTATTGATATGTTTGAAAATGAATTTATCAAAAATTTAAAAAATGAAGTGAACTTTCTAAATGACAGAAGATAAAAACGAAATATTAAACGATATAAATAATTCAGGCGGAGAAATAGAAAAAGAAGAGCACAAACTCTATAATAAATTTCTTGAATTCAATTCTGAATTTAAAACCGGACCAGAAATAGCCGAAACGATAATAATCGATTTTATTCCAGTTAAGAATGAAGAGATAGATTATGAATCTGACTTGCGCAAATACGCCGCTGATTCATCCGAAGGCAGTGCGAATACAGGAATCATAAAATCCGACTTTTACATGTCTTCTGATAATAAGTTTGCGCTCAAGTGCATAAGTGTTTCGGAAGATGAGCTTTGCGTTAATGTATTAAGCGAATCAAACAGCACAAAGGAAATGATTCTGTTTTTACCCGAACTCAATAAGTTTTATCTTCCGAATGTAAACGGTGAATACATTATTTCGGGGGCATCCGCAAAAAACCTTAGTAAACTCAATTTCAAAGTGTACCTGCATAAAGAGAAAATAAAAATATATGAAATCGATATATCGTATTCACTTTTTTCAGTGAACAATCTTTCCAAACCCGATGTATCTGATAAAAACGATTCGTTCCTGACAATAAAACTGAATGCATCGGATAATTTTTCCGTAGCAGTACTGATGAATGATAAAGCAAGAGAATTTATAAATTTAGAAAATGACTTTGTTCATATCCCTCTTCTGCTTTTAAATGAGAACTCGGTAATCTATTTATTCTAATGATTTATGTTAAATGATATTATCAGAGAATATCAGTTAGCTTTCAATACCGTAAGAGCGAGTGCCAATCCCAAAACTCAGTTAAAAACAATAATTAATTTCTTCAAGATTTGTGAGCATCATAACTTTCTTCACGTTTACAAATATTTTATAAAAGATTTCATACACTGCGTTTATAGTATTTTCAAACATAGTTCTGTTGATTTCTTAGACCCTTACTACCTTTACGCTTCCAAGTATATGCTTCGAAAATCACTCGATTTCGAGAAAGACAGAATTACTGTTAATGAAATTAACACTGCGATAGAAATGATTAATTTTCGCCTTCTGATTTTGCTCTATCACCTCGGCGAGATTGAAAACGGAAAAATGATATTGCTTGATTTAATAAAAAGCAATAATGTCTTTACATACCATAGAGATGATAGTATTCCCGTCAATAAACTATCAGATACAAAATCACTCGTTGACCCGGCTTTATTTCATGTCAATAAAGCGTTCGACATACTGAAACGGATTGATTATGAAATCTCACTCGTTAATTCATACTCGGAAAATTCTGTTAATATACTTCTTGTCGAATCCGACAACACTAATCTCAGTGTAAAAAATAACGGTATTGTTCAGGAGCTGAACTGCAGAATAGAGGGCGTTCCCCAAAACAGACAGAATAATTTCTTCATCGAAAACATGATAGATATTCATGAAGAGGGATTTGAAGAGTTAAAAAACCCTTTGATAAATTCCGCAAATATACTGTTGAAATATTGTAACGAATCTTTCGACATGAATAAATGCAGCGTTAGCTTAAGGTTCACCGACGCAAAAGGAATATACAAGGGTAAGTCTTTCGGTGCGGGTGCATCATTACTGCTATGTGCGGCATATTTAAGCCACATTGATAGAAGAATAAAAGTATCAATTGCGAGTAATACCGCTTTCACGGGCAGCATTACAGATACAGGTAATTTACCCGCACTCCCCGAGATTTCAATAGAAACAAAAATTGAGGCGGCGTTTTTTTCATGGGTAAATAATGTTGTACTGCCGAAAGATAATCTTGAAACAGCAAAGAAAGTATTACACGAACTTCAGAAGAAATACAGAAGAAAAGAGCTCAATCTATTTGGTTTAAATAATATTGCAGAGATATTTGATAACAAAAACATTGTTCATATAAAAGAAGAATCAAGAACCAGACATACTATCAGAACAATTCAAAAACATAAAAACATATCTTACACTGCATTAATAATACTGCTTGTGACTCTTACAGCGTTTTCAGTATATAAAATCGTTCCAAGAAATTTTAAACCGCTGCCTCAAACAAAAGGGAATCTAAATATTATTTATACTCCCGATAGAGATACAGCATGGATATTCAAAAGTACAGATATACCTGCGGGTGATACGATTAATTTCGGCGAAGTGGCTATTGGAGATTTAATAACACATAAGTTTGGTCTTTACAATAATGCAGATGAAAAACATCCATTGAGAGCGGAGCTTCAAGGAACAGATAAGGAAGAATTTGAAGTACAGTGGTGCGCAGATCAGGAACAAAATGAAGCACCGTATTTTGTGAAACCTGATATTAAGCAGAGATTAATCATTAAATTTGTTCCTTTTAAATCAAAGGGTGATAAATATGCTGAATTAGTATTCTACAATGATAACGCTAAAAAAGATAAAAGAATAATTTATCTTAAAGGGAAAACGGATTTATACAAAGGGGGATACAGCATAAAACTAAAAGATA
Source organism: Ignavibacteria bacterium (assembly GCA_041859005.1). GTDB lineage: Bacteria > Bacteroidota > Ignavibacteria > Tepidaquicellales > Tepidaquicellaceae > CAIKZJ01. Next base: position 2,049 of record JBHELA010000234.1, on the reverse strand, counting down.
ATGATGAGTACATAATCTCACCTAACCGAGGGAATATTTTAAATAATAATTTCACAATATCGTTTTGGTTCAAAGTTAATAATCCTAATACACATTTATTTGTATCACAAACGCCTCAGTTTACAAGTACGAAAATCGGGTTAGGACTTACTGATACTTTGTTGAGATATCATGCTGATGGCAACCTATCAAAAAGAATGAACGGGAAAATAAGTTTAACTATAAAGAAAACTGCCAAACTAAATGAATGGAACTATGCTGCATTATCACACAAGAATAATCTGACTTACTTAATCTTAAATGATGAAATTGATTCCATTAGAACAAAAGAATACTACATCACACAGTTAGAAGATTATTTTCATCTTACTGAAAATCATCCTTTGGAAAGAGAAACGAAAAGCTATAAAAAAGACGGCTCGGAGTATGAAATAGCGGAGCTAAAAATATACAATGAATCACTTTCTCCCTTCGAAATATTAAATACAAGATTCGAAAAAACTGATTATCGAGATAAAAGATTATTGATTTATCATGATTTTGAAGAAATGGTCGGTCATTTCATAATGGACAAAACACATAACGATATCCATGCAGAATTATTCGGTTTGCCGGCAAGGTCTATGGATATTCCTCCTTTGAATTATAAATCTCTAAAAAACGAAGGAGATTCATCAAAGAATAACTACGTACAGATAAAAAATAAAGGTGAAATAAGATTAAGCAAAGATTTATTCGGGAGAAAATCAAGTTTCACTATTCAGTTCGAATGTAAAATGGACGGGAATATATTTCAAAAAGACAGAAGTCTTATGTCCGTTTCTAATATAAGTTCTTCATTATATTGGCATTTCGATTCGACAAGAAATAAAATAATTTTATTTATTAATAGTAGTAACTTACGTAATTCATACAATCAATTAACTGAACCCGTTGATTTTATTAGAGATAATATCTGGCATAAATACACACTTACATATTCTCTTAATGATAAAAAATCGAGACTTTACATTGATGGAAAACTTTATCTTGAATTACACATGCCTGAATATGAATATGATATATCAAGAGAGTACTATTGTATCTATTTTGGTAAAGATGCACAGTATGATAATCCAAGATATTTTACTGAAGATACATCGATTGATAATATCTGTATATTTAATAGAGCATTAAATACTGACGAAGTGACCTTATCTAATCCTTATGATATCAAAAATCTTCAGGGACTTCTTGCTTTCTGGACATTGGATAAAATTAAAAACAATATTTGCTATGATGAAATAAACCGAATACCCGTTTTCCTCTGGGATGATTTTGAGGCTTTTGAAAGAAAATAATTTTTATTACTTCTTTCAATATTTATTCAACTAACAAAATTCAGCAAATACACTTTCCTTCATGTCTGATTATTCGGGAGTATGCTGCATTATAATAATCAGCACTACAATCTCGTCCGTCCAACATATACGCACGTCTTCTATTTCTTTTCCTTATTTTGCGTCGCACCTTTTAAGTTATCACCTCTCAATTGTCCATCACAAACAAAAAACCCGCATATCTGATGCGGGTTTTTTTACATTAAAACTATTCAATATTTATTTAATCATCAGCATTTTTCTGGTCTCCGTAAAATTATCTGAAGACAGTGTGTAAAAATATATTCCGCTTGGTATGTTAATACCATTATCATCTTTTCCGTTAAAATTAACATTGTATCTTCCCGATGACTGTGAACTATTGACCAAGGTTCTTACCTGTTTCCCGTTTACATCAAAGACCTGCAGTTTAACAAGTCCGGTTTTCGGAATGTAATAACTTATCATCGTACTTGGATTAAACGGATTCGGGTAGTTCTGAAATAAATTATATCCTTCAGGCTGTATTTCATTCTCTCCTATTCCTGTCGCAAGTGGACTTTTGTTAAACCTCCATATTTTTCCCGATGCAGCAGAAGCAATTACATAAAGTTCATTGTACTGGTCAACTCCGAATGATGTTAATGCAATCGACTTCTGAGTCAATAACGAATCTGAAGTTACTACACCA
>JBHELA010000472.1:0-4079 GCA_041859005.1 Ignavibacteria bacterium | reverse complement strand
AAGATTCAGGAAAAGAACTGGAGAGTCGAACTGTTATAAATAATATCGTTAACAGAATTTCGGGAGGCGAATGTCCAAGATTATAAGTCTCGCTTATAGCCGCGAGCACGAGCAGCTCATAAATAACAATTTAGCTCATGTATTGTTACAAGCGTAAATTGTACACATTAGGTTTATTACCGGGATGTTGATCCCGATTCCGTTAACTGTTAAAATATTTGCGTCCGCCACGGCAGAATAAAAGACGATTGAAGTTGTTTACTTTTATAACAACAACACAGATGACTCTAAATTATATTAATTTAGAGAATGTAAAAATGTATTTAATAGAATGGAATACAAATCTAATATAATAACCCCTCTCTTTGGTGCCGTTATTGGCGACATAATCGGTTCATTTTGTGAATGGGCAATGTTAAGTGAATAAAAGAGAATTGACAAATTATTTCACTTTTATTACCTTTAATATTATAAATCAAATTAAATAATTATGTTAACACTACCCAGTAAAGAGCAAATAAAAAGGTCTCAAGAAGAAACTTTGTGGGATCACGGTAACAGCATTCTTTATGATTTGTGCAAGAATAATTTCAAGCACAAAAGAGATGATGTAATAATAACGAAAGTTTTATTTATTGGGCGTATTTATGCAACTGCTCTTGAAAGAAGAAAAAATAAAAAGAATGGAGATACTTCAACATTTTACATTAAAAGAGTTGCACCTGCTTTTAGAGAATCAGAGCTTGATATTCGATTAGCAGAGCTAAAAAAGATTAATGTGTTAAGTATTATTGACATACCATTAGTTTTAGAAGCACATAATTATTTAATGAAAACACTTAATAAAATAACAGGATATAATAATCGTTCGTTTTGTTCAAAATACTTACATTTCCATTTACCTGGTTTATTCTTCATATATGACAAATTTGCTTCAAGTAAATTGAGCGAATTAAGTAGTGGAGTTTCTAACGACTTAAGTGACATATTAAAACGAAAGAACATAGACAGAAAATACTCAAATTACTTTTGCAAATGTTTTGATTTGAAAAACGAAATTAATCACTTGTATAAAACAAAATTAACAACAAGACAGATTGACAATCTCCTTTTAAGAGTGAATTTATAATTGATAATTCTTGCAGGCGAGAATAAGGCAGATAGTTTTAAAATTAAAACTCCTCTCTTCGGTGCCGTTATAGGTGACGTAATCGGTTCTGTGTTTGAATGGAACAATGTTAAGTCAACGGAATTTGATTTGTTTTGTGATAAATCGGATTTTACGGACGATACAGTTCTGTCGATTGCTGTTGCTGATTGTTTATTAAACAAGAAAGATTACACAAAGACTTATCAGGAATACGGGAGGATATATCCAGACAGAGGTTACGGAGGATATTTTAATCAGTGGATAAATTCAGAAGAACCTAAACCATACAATAGCTGGGGTAACGGTTCTGCAATGAGAGTCAGCGCTTGCGGATGTTTTTACGATACGCTTGAAGATACTCTTGCCGAGGCGAAGAGGAGCGCCCTTCCTACGCATAATCACAGAGAGGGAATAAAAGGTGCTCAATCAACTGCCGCAGCAATATTTCTTGCAAGAACCGGCTCCGGTAAAGATGAAATTAAGCAGTATATACAAGATACCTTTCGTTATGATTTAGAAAGAAAGATTAAAGATATCAGAGAAGTTTATGTCTTTGATGAAACCTGCCAGGGTTCTGTTCCGGAGGCTATTATCGCATTTCTTGAAAGTACTGATTTTGAGAATGCAATACGACTGGCAATATCCATTGGCGGAGACAGTGATACAATAGCGGCAATCACAGGTAGTATAGCACTCGCATACTACAAAAAACTATCTGCTGAAATTGCAAACAAGGCCTGGAGTTTATTACCAAAGGAATTCAAAGAAATTATTATGCAATTTAATTTATTATAAGAAATTCTTGAGATTTTAAAATGGTGAATTTGGGGATCCACCTCCGCTGAATTTGAATGATAACCGGTTATTTATAATTTCATTTTCTTATTTGTACTTTTCGGGACTGCATTAACAGCATCTACCCCAAACACGTCTGTTAAAGCTTCACCGGTATATAGTTTTTTTGCTGCAGCAATATGTGCAGGTGCGTGGATGAGAAAGTTCATAAGTATTACTGATATCTCATCTTCTGAAAAATTACCAGGATTTTTGTAATATGAAACGAGCTCCATAAATTCAAATATCCAGTCACGCATGTGAAATACGATATCCCTTGCCTTCTTTTTGGAGAACTTCTTTCCGTTTATTTTGGAATTGAGCAATGAGTTTTCCATTTTGTTAAATACAATTTGTGACGAAATTCGAGTTGAAATATCTTTAGATACTTTATCACTTACTTTTTTCCTCACATCATTCCTATACTTTAACTCCTCTGATATTTTTGTCATTTTCATTATTATTTAATTACTTAAGTTGAGTTTATTATTTCCCAAAACCAAATCTACGATCGGTTTCCGCCTGTGATTTATAAAACCCTTTATAGATTCTGTTAAGATATTTCATCAAGTCATCGAATGAAAAGCTTGGATTCATTTCGAACATAATCTTTATCTGCTGCTCTCCCTGTTCTTCACCGTCCCATATATGTACACATCAATATCAACCCAAATAAAATTAACATCGCAAGCGGGAATAGCAGACACCCAATCGATACATTCTGCATTACAAGAAATCTCTTTGCCAGTCTTTCTGTGTTTTCACCCATTTTCTTTCCTCCCTTATTTTCCAAAACCAAAACTACGGTCGGTTTCTACCTGTGATTTATAAAACCCTTTATAGTTTCTGTTAAGATATTTCATCAAGTCATCGAATGAAAAGCTTGGATTCATTTCGAACATAATCTTTATCTGCTTGATTAGATTAACTATGTATGCACCAGATACTTTTTTACCTTCCATAAAGTTCATCACTTCATTTGTAAATAGTTTTAAGATTTTCTCTTCTTTGGTATGATTCATAATTAAATCCATGTAGAATTTTCTTTCAAAGTCGCCAAAGTCGATTATTTCATCAAACCTGCCGGGTCGAGAAGCTGCCATATCGACGAGCTTCTTATCGTTAGTGGTTGCAATAAGGAAGAATTTATTCTGCATTATGCCGTCAAGCATTGTTAGAAATTTGTTAAGGTTTCTCTTTCCGTTTCCTTCATCCCTTTTACCGAATATTAAATCAATATCATCTACACAAACGAGTACCGGAGAAAACAACTTTGCAAATTCAAACACAAGCCAGTCTGCTCCGCTCATATCCTTTGGAATGACAACACATCCATTCGGAGAGCATCTGCTTATTATAGAACGAATAATCTCTGTTTTGCCAAGACCGGGTTTACCCGACAGAAGATATCGCAAAGGCGTTTCGTGCTTTTCGAAGTTATTAAAAGTATAAATGAACCTTTCAATGTCAGATTTAATTTCTTCTTTAAGAAAAACATTTTTGATATCACTTTCGGGAGGTTTAATAAAATTTACATTAAGATGACTAACTGCTTCACGTTCGTTATTAAATAAACTGATTTCACAGCATCCCCTTTTAAAAGCGGATGTATAATGAAATGCCAGTCTAAGAAGTTCGTGACCTATTCTTTCGTTTGGAATATGGTCTTTGGGGTATGAAAAATTTAAGCAGTAATGCATAAACCTTGACCTGTCAATTTCTGTGTACATATTAAGAAGATACATAACACCACTACATTCAAATTCACACTTTATATTGTCCAAACCGATTTCCAGTATGGTGGTATTATCTAAATATGAGACAACATTCATATAACCATCACTGCTAGGAGAAAATAACCGGTTTACTTTAATTTCGGGAATTGCGATTTTTTCCTCATAAACATTCTGCAACAATTTCAGAATTTCTTTGAAATAGAACTTATTAAACTCATAGTTAATCCTTTTGGTAGAATAATCAATCCTATTACCGAAGTGAACCTTCCCGTTTCCGTTCACGTACGCCTCGCTATTTGCTTTGTTTTCCATATAATGATTTATTTTATACAAATATACGAGGATGGGGTGGACAAGGC